>JAZQZO010000430.1:0-2566 GCA_045634065.1 Acutalibacteraceae bacterium | reverse complement strand
TGCTCGCGTCGGAGCCTGAATGAAGCATAAGGAAATCCTTTATTTTTGCGGGGGGCTCGTGGGTGATAATCAGGTCGATTTTTCCACCGTACTTCTGAAGATTTTCAACGCCTTCAACAAGTTCCTCTCGGGTAGGAATTTCAAGGTCTGACCAGGTGTCGATTTCGAATCTGATGTCGATATCGGGGCTTTCGCCGCCACCCATAGTGAAGATTTTAGTACCTTCGATTTCAAATACCTGTCCACGCATAAGATGAAAGATATTTGAGGCTATGTGATGTACCTTGCCTCCGTTCCATTTTTTGATTTTAATTGAATTAAGCATATCGAAGTTTTCGTGAGTGCCGTCGACGAAGCAGATGTTATATTTTTTCTTGCTGAGTTTTTTCAGCACATTGATTTCGTCTTTTGAGCCGTTCCAGAGAAAGCCGAAATCACCGCAGACAATGAGGGTATCGCCCTGCTTTAAGCCTTTAAGTCTTGGATCACTGAATCTTGAAGCGATGCCGTGGGTATCACCGGTAACATATATCATATTTTCACAACCCTCTCTTTATTGATATTTAACAAAAAAGTTATTTTTGGGTCTGTACATTTTACTGTCTAATTGGTATAATAAGGAATAAACATAATTTTGATATGTTTTTATTATTCTATCATATCTTTTTAACGATTGCAAACATATAAAGGAAATTTCAAAAAAATTACACACGAGGTGACTATAATGAAAAAAACAGTTTCATTTGTACTTATTATGGCAGTTGTTTTGGCTGTGTTTACAGGCACTTTCGGTGCAGGTGCAACATTTGCAGGTAAGGAGATAACAGACAGTCTTATTTCTGATGTTTATTATCTTCAGAGTCTTGATGACGGCAGTGTATTCTTTGAGAAGAACGCTGATAAGAAGATGCCTGCAGCAGCATTTATAAAACTTATTGCGGCCGTTGTTGCTATTGAAAAATGGGGCAATCTTGATGAAAGTGTTACTGTAACAAAAGAAAATCTATCTTTGGTCAAGTACGATTACGGCGTGAGAACGGCAGCATATAAAGACGGTGAAAGAGTCAGCAAGAAAGAACTTATAAATTGTCTTGTTGTTTACAGTGCCAACGATGCTGTCAGCATTATTGCTCGCGAGGTTTCGGGCTCACTTGATGCTTTTATAGCTGAAATGCAGAATCTTGTTGAGAAAGTTGGCTGTACGTCAACACAGATAAAGAATATCCACGGTTTTGATGAAAACGGTCAGTACACCACTGCTAAAGATATAGCAAAGTTTATGAAGTATGCACTGGGTTATCCTGTGTTTTCAGAGGCTGTATCTGCTGACAGTGTGACACTTAAGGCAACTTCACAGAACGAAGAAAGAACTTTTAAGTCAAGCAATAAGATGAAGATGTCTTCTATCGCAGATTACTATCATCCCTCAGTTACAGGCGGTAAATATACAGCCACAGATAAGGCTGGTGAATGTGCTGCTGTTGTGACAAATATGGACGGTTATTCTTATCTTGCTGTTACTCTCGGTGGTAAACTCAAGGATATTGACAGAGACGGTGTAGAAGAAAACAGCTGTTTTACCGATGCAAAGAAAATGCTTAGCTGGGTATATGAAAATATCAGATACAGAGTGATTGCTTCTCAGGATCACAGCGTAGCAATTGTCAATGTAAAAGCAGGCAAGGATACTGACAAGGTCAGACTTGTTCCCGAGAAAGAAACATCTGCTCTCGTACCTGCGAGTGTAACTCCTGCATCTGTTATGTTTGAAGTTATTGAAGATTCTGTTGAAAAAAATATTACAGCTCCTGTCAAGGCAGGTGATATTCTCGGTCAGGCTAAGGTTTATTATGCAGGTATGGAACTTGCTACTGTAAATCTTGTTGCAGCACAGACTGTTGAAAGAAGTTTTGTAGGCTTTATAATGTCAAAAATTTCTGCACTTGTAGGTTCAACCGGTTTTATGATTATTACCGTTTTACTCTTCCTTTCAGCAGCGGCTTATCTCGCACTTATTATGTCTAAGTTTTATGGCTGGGATAAAAAAATAGCTAAGAATCTGACAGAAAAGAACAAAGGCGAATCCAAGAAAACCGGAGTAAAGGTACCATTAAAGAAAAACACATCTTCAGTAAAAACAAATGTTAAAAGACAGCCACCGAAAAAATAATAAGAAACTGTTTAAATATATAGCTCGAAAGGAACTAATATATGAAGAAATGCTTTAAATTGCTTGTTTGTTTTGCAATAGCTTTTATTTGCTCGGTTGTTGCCCTTTCTTCCTCGCTTACTGCTTCGGCAGTGTCACAGGAAAACACCAAATGGGTTGCAGCCTGGGGCACGGCGCCTGCAAAAATAAATATGAACGGTATGAGTGCCGTTGGCTCAATTGTCGGTGATGTTACTGTAAGAGTAGTCATAAATCCTACTGCCAGCGGTGAAAAATTCAGACTGAAGCTTTCCAATGTTCACGGAAAAAATGCTCTCAATATAGAGGGTATGAATGTAGCTTACAGCAAAGGCAATTCAAAAATAGATGTAAACTCAATAAAGATAATTACTTTCA
>JAZQZO010000429.1:0-3493 GCA_045634065.1 Acutalibacteraceae bacterium | reverse complement strand
ACAGTAAAAGAAAAGTCAAACTCATCTTCGTCGACTCCTTCTACAGAATGGGATATTTCGGGCGATGAGATTGACGGATATGTAAATATCAGCTTTACAGACAACGGAAAACGAGTGAAGGGTGAATCTAATGTGACTTATCCTAAGGCTCTGGGAACAATTATCTCTTCAAAACGAGTTCCTTTTACAAAAGGCGACACAGTTGCGGATGTAACACATCGTTTACTTGATGCAATGGATTACACATATCAGCATACAGGCACTACAAAAAGCGGTTTTTACCTTGCATCAATAGGTGATTTTACTCTTAAAGGCATTAGCTATGATACCTTTGGCGAATTTGATGCAGGTAGCGGATCGGGTTGGATGATTACACTTAATAAAACATTTATCGAATATGGAGCTTCCGACTTTGAGGTGAAAAACGGTGATACAATCAAGTGGCAATATACTTGTCAGTTAGGTGCAGATATAGGCGATCCTTTCTATTCAGGTTCTTCTTCCTCTTCTGCAAATAAAAACAACAAAACAGAGGATGAAAAGAAAGAGGATAAAGAGGAAATAAAGGAAGAACAAAAAGAAGAAACCACCAAAAACACATTTACAGAAACCACCTTTGCCGATGTTAAAAAAGACGATTGGCATTATAATTGCGTAAAGTATGTGTATGAAAATAATCTTATGCAAGGTACGGGTAACGGTTTTGAACCTGAAAGTAAAATGTCAAGAGCTATGCTTGTAACTGTTCTTTACAGAATGGCAAAGCCTGAAAGTGTTGAAAGCACACATAAATTTAAAGATGTAGCTAAAGGTCAGTGGTATTCTGATGCGGTTGCTTGGGCGGCTGCAAATGGAATTGTAAGTGGTATCACAAGCACAGAGTTTGCACCCGATAGTGATATATCCCGTGAACAGATGGCACTTATTATCTATCGTTTTGCAAAAATGCAGCGTTATAATGTAAGTGATGCCAGTGACCTTTCAAACTTTGCGGATACAAGTGATGTAAGTGATTGGGCTCTTGATGCACTTTCTTGGGCAAACAAAACAGAGCTTGTAAACGGAACAAGTGAAACCACACTTTCCCCGAAAGCTACAGCAACCCGTGCTCAGGTTGCGGCGATTCTTATGCGTTTTTGTGAGAATGTAGCAAAATAACAATTTACGGTAAGTTGCGAACAGTCGGTTACAAAAACTGACTGCTCGCTATTGCCGTTTTAAAGGAGCGTTAAGAATGAAGAAATTTATAGGAATAATTTTAACTTTGTCAATTCTTTTCAGCCTTTCATCAGAAGCGTTGGCTTTTGATAACAACAAAGTAAATGCTACTTTAGAAAGTGTTGGAAATTATTTATATGAAACTGTAAAAGAGCCGCAAGTTGGCTCCATTGGTGGTGAATGGGCGGTTTTGGGACTTGCCAGATGCGATATGGATATCCCCGATGAATATTTTGAGAATTATTATCAGACGGTTACAAAATATGTTAAAGATTGTGACGGCGTACTTCATAACAAAAAATATACAGAATATTCAAGAGTAATTGTTGCTCTCGCAGCTATCGGTAAGAACCCTCAAAATGTTGCAGGCTACAATCTTTTAGCACCGCTTGGGGATTATGAAAAAACTATATTGCAAGGTGTAAACGGAGCTATATGGGCACTCATTGCACTTGATAGCGGAAACTATGATATGCCAAACAACCAAAATGCAAAGGTTCAGGCAACAAGAGAAATGTATATAAACCATATTCTCGAAAAGCAAACCCCCGATGGCGGATGGGCATTATCAGGAGATGTGGCTGATCCTGATGTTACGGGAATGGCACTTCAGGCTCTTTCAAAATATCAAAGCAATGACAAGGTTAAGACGGCAACAGAAAAGGCACTTAATTGTTTATCCAATATGCAGAAAGAAAACGGCGGTTTTTCAAGTTATGAAACAGAAAATTCCGAAAGTAGTGTTCAGGTTATAGTTGCTCTCTGTGCGCTTGGAATTTCGGTTGATGATGTACGTTTCGTGAAAAACGGAAAGTCTGTGATTGATAATCTTTTTTCGTTTTATGATAATGGAAAAGGCTTTAAGCATATACACGGAGATTCTACAAACTTAATGGCAACAGAACAATGCTTTTATGCTCTTGTCGCATTAAAACGTGCAAACGAAGGAAGAAACACACTTTATGATATGAGTGATGCCAAAAAGCTTAATATCAGTTTAGATGCAATAGGACTATCAGGAAAGAATCCGGATATTAAGAAAATGAATGTTGTAAATCCAGGCAAGACTTTTGCCGACATTGCCCAGCATAAAGATAAAACCGCCATTGAAGCTTTAGCATCAAGAGGAATAATAAACGGCAAGTCAGAAGATAGTTTCGAGCCAAACAGTACCATGACAAGAGCAGAATTTGCAACAATTATTGCAAGAGGTCTTGGACTACCGCAGAAGAGCAATGTTATTTTTAAGGATGTAACAACAAACGATTGGTTTTATAACTATGTGGGTACTGCATACTCCTATGGAATAATAAAAGGTGTATCCGAAAATGAATTTAACCCTAACGGTACAATAACCCGTGAAGAAGCAGCGGTAATGGTTACGAGGGCGGCAAAGCTTTGCGGAATGGATACAAATATGGATACTCTTGCAACTCGTGACATTCTCGCTCAGTTTTTCGATTATGTCAAGGCATCTGATTGGTCACAAAGTTCACTTGCTTTTTGCTACAATGAAAAAATTCTTGATGACAGCGTTATGGATATAAAGCCTAAAGAAGCGGTTACAAGAGCAGAAATAGCATCTATGCTTTACAATATGCTTTTGTCTGCAAATCTTCTGTAAGGAGGAATTAGATGAGCAAACATAAAAACAAAATAATAGCAGGTGTTGTTATCGCAATCGTATTAGCGTTTGTCTTTTGGTATGGCGGTGATGCACCGGGACTTCGTGGGTGGACCCCTCAGCCTAAGGAAACAGCTTCAGTAGTTCAAAATGACGAACCTACAAAAGAAGAAATAAAAGAGGCAGAAAAAACTATCAGCGATATTCCGATTAAGGAAGAAAATGCACCTGCCACAGAAGAAAATAAACCTCAAAAGCAAGACGGAACTCCTATGACTCCGGCAGAAAAGATTGCTATGGCAGATAAAATCGCAGAAAGCACACAACCCTCTGCCGAAGAAACAACATCTTCTGCTGAAATAAAGCAAAGCAACGAAGAATATTCCGAAGAACAAGGAATGGTGATAAACGAGGTTACAGGAAAAGACCAATACAGAACTGATCCCGTTCCTGAAGGGAAACCTGTACCTATTGAGCCGGAAAATGCAGTAATTACAGATACAGAGCTTACTTGCACCTTATCTGTCAGATGCGATACGATTTTACAAAACATCGGCTGGCTTGACAGTGAAAAGGTTGATATTGTACCGAAGGACGGAGTAATATTTGCAGAAAGGGCCGTTACATTCTATGAGGGCGAAAGCGTATTCA
>JAZQZO010000428.1:0-6631 GCA_045634065.1 Acutalibacteraceae bacterium | reverse complement strand
CGCCCGGTGGGCGATTTGCGGAGCCGCAACCAACCCTCAGCACGAAGAAAAAGCGGCACCGTATACCGATGCCACTGAAATTCAATATCAAAACTTAATTGCTTTGCATATCTTCTCAAGAAAGATTAGCATAAACACAATCTGTAATATACTCATTATAATAGCCTGTGGAATTCGCGAAATGAATATGGCTGTAAATTCACTGCCCATAAGCACTGACAGCCAGTAGGAATTCATCAGGAGTGTGCATATCAGCTGAGAGATAATTACACTTAAAACAATTCTCACTGCTCCGCTTTTCTTTGAGAGGAACAAACCATATATAAGACCTGCTACCACTGCCGTAACTGTAAATCCCGGAAAAAATGCACCACCTGTAGGAAATATAATTGCACCGAGGAAGTCACCAATACCGTAAACTGCCATACCACCGAAAATGCCGAAGCGTCTTGCTGCAATAACAACAGGTATAAATGATAGTGAAAATCTGAGACTTTCAGATACATTGATAACAAGATATCTGGCTAAAATAATCTGCATAGCAGTCAGCAGTGCAAGACAAGTGAGGGTGAAGAGATTGTTTCTGCTTTTTCTTTTCATAATAAAAACCTCCATTTGTCCCACAAGGTGAAAAATAGAGGTCAGTTTCCTATTTGTCACAGCGGGATGCGATTTATGTACCGCAAAGCCTGAGCTTTTTCGTCCTTAAAGCAACTCCCCGTCTTCAAGGCACTAAGCGCACATAAATCTACTCTGTTAATTTACTTTACTACTATATCACTATAACGTTTTATTGTCAACGAATTTTCGACAAAGTTTTTTTGCGGGTATGCAGTAAAGGTGGGTGCAGCTCCATCAAATCGCTACGCGATTTGCAGCGACACAGTCGCTGAGCCGAAGCCCTCGGGCTTCGGCTATGGAGCCGCCGCAAAAAAGCTGAAATTTATCTCAAAAAGCCATTGACTTTAGCGCGCTGATGTGTTAGAATACTGCTACACTAAAACGAACGGAGTACCAATGCTATGCGTAAACAACATAAAGAGTCTATGGATAATCTCTTTAAAGCAATACTTTCCCTTGAAAATATAGAAGAATGTTACAGTTTTTTTGAAGATGCCTGCACCATTCAGGAACTCGAATCGATAGCTCAGCGCTTTGAGGTTGCCAAGCTTCTCTGCCAGGGCAAGAGCTATGTTGATATAAACAAACTCACAGGTGCCAGCACTGCAACTATCTGCCGAGTAAGCAAGTGTGTGAACTACGGTGACGGCGGATATAAGACTGCAATTGACAGAATAGGAGAAGATAACAATGCTTAATGAAAATATATTGAAAAACGACGAAAAAGCTATATATAACCTTCGTTCACTTTACAGAAGATTCGGTTATTCACGATTCAAGATGAGCAAATTTGAAGAATATGACCTTTATGTCAGAAACAAAGACTTTCTTATCAGTGACGGTATCATCACCTTTACCGACACTAACGGCAGACTTCTTGCCCTTAAGCCCGACGTCACTCTTTCTATTATAAAGAATGCGAAAGACATCAAAGGCTCAGTTGAAAAACTCTATTATAACGAAAACGTTTATCGTATCTCCAAAGACTCACACTCCTTTAAGGAGATTACCCAGACAGGTCTTGAATGTATCGGTGACATTGACATCTATGATATATGCGAGGTGCTTTATCTTGCACTCAAAAGCCTTGAGAGCATCGACAAAAATTATATCGTTGACCTCTCTCACGCGGGTCTTGTTTCTGCAATTATTAACGCTTGCGAACTCAGCGAAGATATTAAAAAGACAATCTTTGAAAGCATTCAGAACAAAAGCATTGATGAAATCACTTTTATTTTCCAAAATGAAATTATCACTAAGTTCTCATATGATATAATTTCAAAGCTTATGTCAACATATAAAACCTGCGAAGACCTTATAACAGCCTTTGGCGGTATCAATGAAGAAATCGATGCTCAGCTCAGAGAATTCGCTTCTATCTGCAAGTCAATTTCAGACCTTGGGCTTATGGATAAGGTGAGAATCGATTTCTCCATAGTAAATGACACAAGCTACTACAGCGGACTTATATTCAAGGGTTACATTGCAGGAATACCCAACAGTGTCCTCTCAGGCGGTCAGTACGACAAACTGATGAAGAAGATGGGCAAATCTTCAGGAGCTGTAGGCTTTGCTGTTTATCTTGACACTCTTGAAAGACACGGCAACAAAAAGACCGATTACGACTATGACTTCGTTATCATCAAAGACGACAGTTGCCTCTCAGC
Source organism: Acutalibacteraceae bacterium (assembly GCA_045634065.1). Taxonomy (GTDB): domain Bacteria; phylum Bacillota; class Clostridia; order Oscillospirales; family Acutalibacteraceae; genus UBA6857. The sequence continues at coordinate 4,343 of JAZQZO010000428.1, read as the reverse complement.
AGAGGTTATCAGAACTGTTGAATCTCTTTCAGAGAACGGCTTCAGCGTTATCGTACTGAGCGAAATTCCCAAAAACATCAGATATAAGAGTATGATGAAACTCACTAAAAACGGATTGGAGGGTGCCTGATGGAATTTATTAATGTTGCTCTTCCTAAAGGAAGACTCGGTGAAAAAGTTTATGCAATGTTTGAGCAGTCGGGCTATGAATGTCCCTCTATAAAAGAAAATAACCGCAAACTTATCTTCGAAAACGAAGAGGTGGGCGTGAGATATTTCTGGGTCAAGCCCTCAGACGTTGCCATTTATGTCGAAAGAGGCGCTGCTGATATCGGCGTTGCGGGCAAAGATATTCTTCTTGAGTACTCTCCCGATGTATATGAGCTTCTCGACCTTAAGATAGGCAAGTGCAGAATGGCAGTTGCGGCTAAAAAAGACTTCCGTGACAACACAGCTGAAACACTGCGTGTTGCAACTAAGTTTTCAAACATCGCGCAGAAATTCTACAATGAAAAGTGCCGCGACATCGATATCATTCACCTTAACGGTTCTATTGAAATTGCGCCTATTCTCGGTCTTTCAGACGTTATTGTTGATATCGTTGAAACAGGCAAAACATTATACGAAAACGACCTTGAGCCTATTGAGACTATTGTTCCCATTTCAGCAAGGCTCATATCAAATAAAGCATCATTCAAATTCAAGGGAGATAAAATCAGCGAAATCGCTGCTGCTCTCGGAAAAATTGTGAGGGAAAACAATGATTAAAATATACAAATTCGGCGAAGTGGAAAATAACGAGATATTTTCCCGTATGGCTGACACAGTTGACGTCAGCGACATAGTAACAGATATTATTGAAAATGTAAAAACTAACGGTGACAAGGCTCTTTTCGAGTACTGCGAAAAATTTGACAAAGCTACACTCACTTCTTTAGAGGTTACCGAAGAGGAAATTGAAGAAGCATTCAATACAGTTGAACCCGAATTTTTAAGAATACTTCGCACTGCCGAAGAAAACATCAGAAAATTCCACGAGAAGCAGGCCAGAAACAGCTTCATCATCAACGAAAAGAACGGCGTTGTTACCGGTCAGAAGATTACTGCAATAGAAAAAGTCGGTCTTTATGTACCCGGCGGCACTGCAGCTTACCCCTCAACTGTGCTTATGGACAGCGTGCCTGCTAAAATTGCAGGCTGTAAGGAAATCTGCATCGTTACTCCCCCGTCAAAAGATGGCAAGGTTAACCCGGTTATTCTCGCTGCCGCTAAAATCGCAGGCGTTGACCGTATCTTCAAAGTAGGCGGCGCTCAGGCAGTTGCAGCTCTGGCTTACGGTACGGAATCCGTTCCCAAGGTTGATAAAATCGTCGGTCCCGGCAACGCTTTCGTTGCAGAAGCAAAACGTCAGGTTTTCGGTATGGTATCAATTGATATGATTGCAGGTCCAAGCGAAATCCTTGTTCTTGCAGACGGCAAGTCAAACCCCGACTTCGTTGCGGCTGACCTTCTTTCTCAGGCTGAACACGATAAGAACGCGTCAGCGGTACTCGTAACAGACAGTATGGATCTTGCTCAGAAGGTTTCAGCATCACTTGAAAAGCAGATACCTATGCTTGAAAGAGCAGAAATCGCAAGAGTTTCCATTGACAACAACGGCAAAATCATCGTTGCTGACAATATTATGGCAGGTATTGATATTGCCAATGAAATTGCCCCCGAGCATCTTGAACTCTGCCTTGATAATCCTTTTGATTATCTTGATTCAGTCAAACACGCAGGTTCAATCTTTATGGGCAGATATTGCCCTGAAGCCCTCGGTGACTATTATGCAGGTCCCAACCACACACTTCCCACCAGCGGTACTGCAAGATTTTCAAGCGCTCTCGGTGTTGACGATTTCGTTAAGAAGTCACAGTTTACATATTACACCGAAAGCGCCCTTAAAGAAGTTTACAAAGATGTTGCTTTCTTCGCAAACAAAGAGGGACTCACTGCTCACGGCAAGAGTGCAACTATAAGATTCGAGGAATAAATTATGAGTAAATATATTGACGGCGCATACTCAGCCCTTAAGGAATATGTGCCGGGTGAACAGCCAAAGGACAAAAAGTACATAAAGCTCAATACCAACGAGTCACCCTACCCTCCCTCACCGGCAGTTATTTCTGCTGTGGATTCTGCCGAGGTCTCAGACCTCAGACTTTACAGCGACCCCGAAAGCAGTAAGGTGAAAAAGGCAATTGCCGAAGTTTACGGTGTTGAAGACAAGAATGTTTTCGTATCCAACGGCTCTGATGAAATTCTCAACTTTGCCTTTATGATTTACGGCAAGATAAACGGTGCGATTTTCCCCGAAATCACCTATGGTTTCTACAAGGTTTTCTGTGACCTTTACGGCATAGAAAAAACAATGATCCCCCTTGAAGAGGATTTCACCATTGATAAAAATAAGTTTATGAATACGGGCAAATTCACCGTTATTGCTAACCCCAACGCCCCCACAGGCATTGAACTCAGTCTTGAGACAATAGAAGAAATCATCGCTTCAAACAAAGATAATGTGGTGCTCATCGACGAGGCTTATGTTGATTTCGGCGGAACTTCCTGCTATGAGCTTATAAAAAAATACGACAACCTTATTGTCTGCCGTACTTTCTCCAAGTCCTACAGCCTTGCAGGTGCACGACTCGGATATTGTTTCGCGAGTGAAGAGCTTATCAAAGACCTTGAAAAAATCAAGTATTCCACTAACCCCTATAATATCAACAGACTCACCCAAACTGCAGGTACTGCGGCTATGCAGGAAAACAGCTACTATATGGCTAATTGCAAGAGAATCTGTGATACCCGCGAAATGGTGACAACAGCTCTTCGCGAAATGGGATTCGAAGTCCTTGACTCAAAGGCAAACTTCATCTTTGCTAAGCACGAGAGCATCAGCGGTATGGATATCTATACCTCACTTCGCGAAAACGGCATACTTGTAAGACACTTTACAGACGAAAAAATAAAAGATTACAACCGTATCACCATCGGCTCAGAAGAAGAAATGAATACCTTTGTTGATACTATGAAAAAGATTGTGAAAGGAGCATAAAGTATGAGAAGAACTGAAATTATCAGAAAAACTGCAGAAACAGATATTACCCTCACTTTATGTTTAGATGGCGAGGGCAAAGGCACAATCGATACAGGTTGCGGTTTCCTCGACCATATGCTGACCCTTTTCTCACGTCACGGCTCATTCGACCTTGATGTTAAGTGCATCGGCGACACTCAGGTTGACTATCACCACACAGCTGAAGATATCGCTATCTGCCTTGGCGACGCCTTTAAAAAGGCTCTCGGCGATATGAAAGGTATCACACGTTACGGCAGTTTCATTCTGCCTATGGATGAAAGCCTTATTCTCACAGCTGTTGATATTTCAGGCAGAAGCTATCTCGGTTATGATTTGGCTATTCCCACAGAAAAAGTCGGCGACTTCGACACAGAGCTCACCCGTGAATTCTTTGAAGCATTTGTCCGCCACGCAGGTGTGACTCTTCACTTAAAACAGCTCTCAGGCTATAATTCACACCACATCATCGAGGGTACTTTCAAGAGCTTTGCAAGAACAATGAAAGCAGCAGTCGCTATTGACGAAAAGAACAAAGACAAAATTCCCTCAACAAAAGGAGTACTTTAATGATTGCGATTATTGACTACGGCGTGGGAAATCTCTTTTCCCTTGTGTCATCTTTTAAGGCTATCGGTGCCAATGCCGTTATCACCAAGGATGTAGACACCATAAGAAGCGCCGATAAAATTATACTCCCGGGTGTGGGTGCTTTTGAAGACGCTGCAAAAAAGTTTCGCGACAGCGGACTCGACAAAATTGTCCTTGAGGAAACAGCAAAGGGCAAGCCTCTTATGGGTATCTGCCTTGGTATGCAGCTTCTCTTCAAGCATTCCTACGAATACGGCTGCCACGAGGGCTTAGGTCTTATTGATGCCGATATTCTCCCCTTTGAGGGCAAACTCGAAAAAGAGCTGAAGATTCCTCACATCGGCTGGAATGCGCTCAAGCTCCAAAAGAACGACTGTCCCCTTTTCAAATATATAAAAGACGGTGACCACGTGTACTTTGTTCACTCATACTTTGCTGAAAAGGGCATCGCAGAATGTGCAACCTCGGCAGAGTACGGCATAGACTTCACTGCGGCTGTATGGAAGGATAATATCTACGGCTGTCAGTTCCACCCTGAAAAAAGCGGTGATGTAGGTCTTAATATTCTCAGAGGATTTTGCGAGATAGGAGAAAACTGATATGCTTATTTTACCTGCTATTGATTTATATG
>JAZQZO010000427.1:0-3884 GCA_045634065.1 Acutalibacteraceae bacterium | reverse complement strand
GATAACGCCTGCCATAGCAACAAGTGAAACACCCATAATAAGTGTTGTGTTTGCTGTTACTGAGCCTACTGCATTACCGATAGCAAGCTGAGCTGAGCCGTTCATAGCAGCTCTTACTGATACTAAAAGTTCGGGGAGAGTTGTTGCGAATGATACTACTGTAGCACCTACTACAAACTTGGGGATACCTGTAGCTTCTGCGAACCAGGATGCTGAGTCAACGAACCAGTCGCCACCCTTGATGATAAAGATGAGACCTACAACGAAAATAACTGCTGAAACAGCTAAGAGAGCTCCGCCTGTAAGAGAGCCGAAAAGGGTATAACCGAAAAATTCCATTTTTCTTTCCTCCGTATTTGATTTGATTTTTATAATTTTAAAAAAGCCGAAATATTATATCACGACTGTTTTATTAAGTCAACGATTATTTGTGATATTTTGTACCGATAGAAATCTGCATCGCTCTGTAAATCTGTTCAAGAAGCATTATGCGAGCAATCTGATGAGGGAATGTCATTTTGCTCATAGAAAGTCTGAATGAACTGCGCCTTTTCACCTCGTCGCTAAGACCGAATGAGCCACCGATAATAAAAACTATATTACTGATGCCCTCCACTGTCAGAGAGTCAATCTCAGCACTGAGCTCTTCGCTTGTGCGCTGTTTGCCCTCAATGCACATAGAATAAACCTTTGCGCCTTTCGGGATTTTTTCGATTATCTTTTTAGCCTCATTGTTAAGAGCATTTTCGATTTCCTTTGCCGAGGGGTTGTCGCTGAGCTTTTCCGGGTTAAGCTCCACTATATTGAGCTTGCACAATGTCGAGAGTCTCTTCTGGTACTCTGCCGAAGCATCACGCAAGTACTGCTCTTTAAGTTTGCCGATAGCTATAATTGTTATGTTAAGCATATTTTCACCTCAGAATCTGATAATACCCTTATCATTTTCGATTTTGTTGACTTCCATAAGAAAATCTCTGCCCACTACTGCGCCTGTTTTTTCAGTTATGGCTGAAAGGTTTGTCTGATAAGCAAGGTCAGGGAAGTTGTTGTCTTTGCTCAGATGTCCCAGAAAAATTCTACTTGTACCCTTTGACACAAGCTCAGCCGTCATCTCTGCACAGGCAACATTTGAAAGGTGTCCCACATCCGACAGGATACGTCTCTTGAGAGCATAAGGGTAAGGACCTGCCTGAAGCATACCGATATCGTGGTTTGACTCAAGCATAACAAGCTGACAGTCCATAATATTGCTTCTGATTTCATCAGTTATTGTACCGATATCTGTTGCAATTGCGGCCTTAATATCATTCGGCATTTCAATACGGTAACCACAGCTTTCAAGACTGTCGTGAGGAGTGCGGAAAGGCTTTATGAAGATATCGCCTATTTCCACACCCTCATAAGGAATAACCTGAAATGGAAACTTGCTTGTGACTTTGCCGTTTTCTTCCAGAAAAGACATCGTACCCTCTGTGGCATAAACGGGAATATTATATGTAGAGGCAAGTATGCGCATTCCGTTGATATGGTCGCTGTGCTCGTGAGTGATGAAGAGTCCACCAAGCGCTGACGGATCAATATCTCTTGACAACAACGCCTCTTTGAGCTTTTTAGCGCTGACACCCGCATCAACGAGGACCGCTGTTTTGGATGAGCCTATATATGTTGAGTTGCCTGAACTCGATGAAAAAAGCGAGCAAAATCTTGCCATTTTGTCTGTTCTCCTTAATTATTTATCTTTATATGTTACCGCACCTCGGGTGCATATCGCGTTTGTTATATCTGTAGTGTCAACCGTGGTCGATTTGTTTTTCAACGAACTTACTGCAAAGGGCTGATTTAATTTTCTTTTTCAGTCTGCTCGCTCAAGCCGCTGTGGCTCTTGCTTTGTCCGGAGCGACAAAGCAAGCAAAACGCTCTTTTTTTATTGACGGTAGTATGCTGTTTACAGGCAAGCTTTAGTCCGCCTACAACTGCAGACTACGAAGCGGATAACTCTGCGCCTTTCATCTGCTCACTTTTCGTTACCAACTCTCAGCTTTTTCTGAAATATCATCCCGCCTGCGTCTGCAGTTTCCGCAGCGGGTTAGTTTGACAGGCATAGTTTTTACCTTCGACTTCAAGAGAAGATAAACTGCTTGTGGTGGGTGGGTTGAATCTCTCCATTTATGAAAGCTTTCCTCATCCAAAATAAAAAACCCGGTTAATTTGCCGAGTTTTTCATCTTAGTTTAGCCTGCTGATTCTACATCATTTTGCTGAAGAATTTCCTTGCGGTAAATATCCGCGCCCATATTTCTGAGCTTTTCAACATAGTCTTCATAACCTCTGTCGATGTAGATAATATCTTCCACCTCTGTGGTACCTCTTGCCATAAGGCCTGCAATAATCATCGCAGCACCTGCTCTGAGGTCATCAGCCTTGACAGGTGCACCTGTGAGCTCTTCAACGCCCTCGAAAACGGCCATTGTGCCGTCAACCTGAACGTGAGCACCCATTCTGATAAGCTGATCGATATATTTGAATCTGTTATCCCATACACCCTCGGAAACAAGACTTGTGCCCTCAGCAACACTGAGAAGTACCGCCATCTGAGGCTGCATATCTGTGGGGAAGCCTGGGTGAGGCATTGTTTTAAGGTTGATTCTCTTAAACTTACCGTCAGACTGTACGCGTACGCTGTCGTCATATTCGGTAACACTCACACCGCACTCAAGGAGCTTTGCTGTGATTGATTCAAGATGCTTGGGAATTACGTTCTTAACGAGAACGTCACCGCCTGTTGCAGCAGCGGCAACCATATAGGTACCTGCTTCAATCTGGTCGGGAATGATAGTGTATGTGCAGCCGTGAAGGTTGCTTACACCGTGGATTTTGATTACGTCTGTACCTGCACCTCTGACATCAGCGCCCATAGCGTTAAGGAAGTTCGCAAGGTCAACAATGTGAGGCTCTTTAGCTGCATTTTCGATAATTGTCAGGCCTCTTGCCTTAACTGCAGCGAGCATAATATTGATAGTTGCACCAACACTTACTTTATCCATATAGATAGGACTGCCTGTAAGGTGGTCTGCGCTGGCGTTAATCATAGCATTTTCAACGGTTGCAGTTGCACCTAAAAGCTCGAAGCCTTTGATATGAAGGTCAATGGGTCTTACACCGAAATTGCATCCGCCGGGCAGTGCAACCTTAGCTCTTGAATATCTGCCCAGAAGAGCACCGATGAGATAGTATGAAGCACGAAGCTGTTTTGTCATCTCGTGAGGTACGATATAAGAATTGACGGTTTTTGTGTTAACTTCGATAGTATGCTTGTTGATGTATCTTACCTGAGCTCCCATCTGACTGAGAATTCTGATCATACAAGATACGTCACTGATATTAGGTATATTTTCAATGCGGCAGACATCCTGAGCTAAAAGTGTTGCAGGGATAATGGCAACTGCGGCATTCTTTGCACCGCTGATTTCAACTTCGCCGGATAATCTGTTACCGCCGTGGATAACGAGCTTTTCCAAAATCAAATCTCCTCTTTCCGTAGTATTTGCTGTCGGAAATATATATCTTTCACATTCACGCCCACTGTCAGGGCAGGTTAAAAATCGGGATATAGGCGCTATAAGGCACTATTTAACTTAAGTATTATATCACCTAATAAAGCAAATTAAAAGCCCTTTTTGCTTTTTTGTGAAAAGTTTACTAATTATTCTCATTTGAGTGAAATTTTTGTGTAATTCATTATTCGAGTCACCTTATTAGTATGGCTTTCAAACAATAGACAAGCCCCATAAATTATTTCCAAACTGTTTTTTTTGCAGATTTTGCATTTAAAATTTCATTTGTTTAGGACAAAGACTTATTATTATATAGTATTGTAAAAACTGT
>JAZQZO010000426.1:0-2202 GCA_045634065.1 Acutalibacteraceae bacterium | reverse complement strand
AGCTATAACAAATTTGCTCATATCACTCTCCCCTTTCTCTTGACACTATGATATCATCTATTGAACCGCCCGGAGGAAGCATAGGAAGGACAAATTCATCTTTATCAATAGTGACTTCGATAAGATAAGTACCCTCGCCCTTTGACGCTTCACTGAAGGCCTCTCTGAAACTTTCAGGGGTACCGACACTGAAACTCTTTGCTCCGAAAGCTTCTGCAAGCTTAGTGAAATCTGTCTTTCTGCCGAGAATAGTGTTTGAATATCTCTCTCCGAAGAAAAGTGTCTGCCACTGTCTCACCATACCGAGAACTCCGTTATTGAGAAGAACGATTGTTAAAGGTACGTTGTATGTGACAGCTGTTGCCAGTTCATTAAGATTCATACCGAATGAGCCGTCACCTGTGATAAGGACTGTTCTCTGCTTGCTGCCGAATGCGGCACCGATTGCAGCACCCATACCGTAGCCCATAGTACCAAGCCCGCCACTTGAAGCAAAGGTTCTGTTTTGCTTGAACTTGAGATATTGTGCCGCCCACATCTGATGCTGACCGACGTCTGTTGCAACAACTGTGGAATCAAGTTTAATCTCATTGATTATATCCATAACCTGCTTGGGTGTTATATTGGCTAACGCTTTTTTCTCAGCTTCGAGAGCAATTTCATTTTGCTTTACCCTGAGATTTTCAACAGTTTCTTTCCATCGGGGTCTGTCATTCTTTTCCACGAGAGCGCAGATTCTTTCAAGTGAATCCTTAAGATCGCCGTGAACACCAACATCAATGCCGATATTTTTGCCAAGCTCGGAGATATCAACATCAAGCTGTATAAAATGAGTGTTCTTGACATATTTCGCAGTGTTGCCTGTAGCTCTGTCACTGAAACGAATACCAATACCGATAACAAGGTCGGCCTCTTTATTAGCCATCGATGAAGCATAATGTCCGTGCATACCCTGCATACCGAGGAATCTTTCGGTGTCTGTGGGCAGTGCTGAAAGCCCCATAAAGGTTGAACCGATGTAGCCACCGATTTTTTCAGCAAAGGTTATAACTTCATCTGCGATATCTCTGCCGAGAACACCGCCGCCGATATAGATATACGGTCTTTCGCTTTCATTGATAAGCTCTACAGCTTTGTTTATGTATTTATCCTTAGCCTTTTTATCAGGGAAAATTTCGGCAACCTCACCTTTTTGGAAGTCTGTAACCGCAATCTGTACATCTTTTGGAATATCCACAAGTACAGGACCGGGTCTGCCGCTTTTTGCAATTCGGAAAGCTTCTCTGATTGTATCGGCAAGGTCGTTTATGTCATTTACAAAGTAGTTATGCTTTGTAATGGGAAGTGTGATACCTGTAATATCTATTTCCTGGAAAGAGTCTCTACCAATAAGCGATGTGGGTACATTACCGGTAATTGCAACCATCGGTACCGAATCAAGCATAGCAGTTGCGATGCCCGTTACAAGATTTGTTGCACCCGGGCCTGAAGTGGCAATAACTACACCGACTTTACCTGTTGCTCTTGCATAACCATCGGCAGCGTGTGACGCACCCTGCTCATGAGCAGTTAAAACGTGATTTATTCTATCTTGATTTTTGTAAAGCTCATCATAGATATTCAGAACCTGACCGCCCGGATATCCGAAAACATCGGTAACGCCTTGCTCTATCAGGGTTTCTATAACAATTTGTGAACCTGTGAGTTTCATTATCCTACTCCTTTTAGAGTATAAGTCTGCATTTTAAAATCTATTGGGTTATTATATCACTACCGAAGACTATTGTCAACACATTAAAGTGATAAAATGAAGTATTACGTAATAGTTTTATCCGAGTTTCTGCAAAAGGTGGGCAGCGGCTCCGTGAAAGCACCTCAGGTGCTTTCTGCGGGCGCCCTGCAGGGCGTCCGCACACCGAATGAAATTCGGTGACGGAGCCGCCCGACAAAAGGTGAAAATTAAGCAGCAGATTTGAGGTCTGCTACTTTTTTTGTAAATCGGAATTTGATTATTCAACTTTCATCCAAACTATATTCTTACTATAAGAAGCGGCTGCTTTCATACATCCCTCTATACTACTGCATACCGAGTCACCAAAAACTTCATAATTTTTATCGCAACGAAACAAATAATAATTTTCGTCTATGATAACAATTCATAATTTGTAAAAACTAAAGAGACGCGAGTTTCACCCGCGTCCC
>JAZQZO010000425.1:0-1688 GCA_045634065.1 Acutalibacteraceae bacterium | reverse complement strand
CCAATCACCATACAAGCCTACAGTAATAGGTAGATTCTTCTTGTTTGTGACAACCTTCTTCAGCAGGTTCGCATGCACCGTATAACCCAAAAGATCTTCTGATGTTTCCTTGTCTGACCACATAAATTATCTTTTTTAATTTGAGCAGTTTCAAAGATAACGATTTTACATGAAATTATCTTTTAAATCCAATAGAAAGATACACCTAAATGAGTCACTTAATTTTAGTGTATTCGATATAATAAATTTAGGGTTAGAATACTTCAGTTTGCATATAATTTTATATATTTGCTGTCACGAGCTGAATTAGAGAGCTTGAAAATATATAGAAATAGCGTTTGCTAAATTATTCGGACAGACCTGAAACCTGAGAAATTTCAAAACACATGCCCGGATGAGTTCAGTGAATGCCTTCGCTTTGCGTGGGCTGGACTTGTCAGCATGTGTGGGTTTTCTCAGGACCTCAGGTGGATAAGGACTTTCCACGCTTTTTCTGTTGAATTTCGGCAGCAAATTGCTATTTTTATGAATCTATATGGAAGTATTGGGCGGATATTATTGTTAACAATATAAATTATAAGCTATGAAACGAATCATGACAATTATGGCGGCAATTGTTTGCCTTTGTGCATGTGAAAAAGAAGATGCAAATAATCATTGGCTTGCCGGCCATTGGTACGGAGAATACGAGACAACAGTCACAAATAACGATACCGGAGAGAATAAGACTGTCGGAGCGATGATTGAACTTGATTTTTCTGAAGATGGTACGGAATGTATTGTAACTGGTGCTTTGACAGATGGTAGTTTCTCGATGAACAGGGTTACTTATTGCGTTTATATCAATGAGCAACATAAGACATTTTTCATGAATGAGGGTCCGGAGTGGTCGTCGAAACTGAATTATGCCGGCAAGGTTTCCGAAGGCAAGCTTATACTTACATGGCCGGACGAAGTGAATCGTGTTGTCGAATTGGAGAAAATGAAGCTTGAGTAAGTGCAACAGAGATGAACAAAAGAGAAAAAACCATTATGTGGACTTCTATTTTAGCACCTGTTCTGATAGTATTAGGTGTAGTTCTTTTAGTGCTTGGCTCTCTGCCTATGGAGAACAGATTGGATGGCGATACTCTTACTGTAAAATTTATAATCGGCAAGAAGGCTATAGATATGACAGATGCGAAGTATCTTCCTGTGCCTGACGATGTGAGTCACAACCTCATAAGAACAAATGGTACCAGTGTCGGCAGTAAGAAATCAGGACATTTCATGAATACCAAGACCAAAAATAGATATATCTTTTATCTGACAGGAAAAGGTGAGCAGGTGTATTTTGAAATAGGCAACAAGAAATACCTTGTTGATGATTTGCAGCATACCTCCAAATAGACGAGATTATATGAAACGCCTGACTAACATATTCTCGCTTATCGTATTTCTACTCACACTATCGCACAATGTGAGTGCGGGTACGACGATACAGGCCCAGGACGTTATCATAATTAACAAGGTAACGCATAGAGTGAATAAGCCCCTGATGTTCCAGATTGACTCTACTAGTTACTTGTCTCTGAAAGAAAAGCTTGATTTCAATTCATCAACATTCTCATGGAACTTCAGAGGTCATGTTGCTACATTTGAAGTTAGGGGTAACGAACTCTTTCTGAATAGCATAGAAACATCCAAGG
>JAZQZO010000424.1:0-5891 GCA_045634065.1 Acutalibacteraceae bacterium | reverse complement strand
AGCGAAGACGGTTCAGTATTCGTTTCAGCTATTGATATCGACAATGCAAGACGCGCTATCACAATCATCGAAACAATCGCTAACGATCCCGAGGTTGGTTCAATCTTCCGTGGCGTAGTTACACGTCTTATGACATTCGGTGCATTTGTAGAAATCGCTCCCGGTAAGGAAGGTCTTGTACACATCTCAAAGCTTGATGTTAAGAGAACAGAAAAAGTTGAGGACTGCGTAAATGTTGGCGACGAAGTAATCGTTAAGGTTATGGAAATCGACGATCAGGGCAGAATCAACCTTTCAAGAAGAGATGCACTTATCGAAATCGAAGGTCTCACACCCGAAGATGACGGTGAAGAAGCTCCCAGACGTCCCAGAGGCGGCAGACCCGGCGGCGACAGAAGAAGAAACAACAGATAAAATCTGCGCGTTTTGGTTACTTTTGGGCGCTAGCAAAAGTAACGCCTGCCCGGTGAGGGCAATAAAAGAAAATAGGCGAGTAGGTTAATACCTGCTCGCTTTGTTTTTTTTGTGGGACGCGACATAGTGCGCGGGTAAAAAAGCTCTTTTCCCGCCGAGGACCCCTCAGTCATCCTTTCGGATGCCAGCTTTTCTTCCAGAAACGGGCACCCTTTTGTCACTTCGTGACATTTCCCCTAACAGGGGAATTACCTTTCAGGGGCGCCAAGCTGACGAATAATAAAAGTTGGTGGATAGATTTCTTGCCGACCCTGAAAGGGAAGGGGGACCACGAAGTGGTGGAAGGGTTTATAAACGGCGGGATAAAACCTGCCGTTTTTGCTTTAGTGCGACGCGTCCCAACAAGAGCATAACAAAAAGGCAACCATTACGGTTGCCTTAATTTTTATTCTTGCTCGCCGCGAGGCATTACTTTTTGCTAGCGCACAAAAAGTAATCAAAAATGCGCACTTATTACAATCTATCAATAGCTTCAATCAGCTTGTTAACATCTTCCTCGTTGGTCGCCCAGCTGGTGCAGAATCGCACAACATTTTTGCCGTCTGCCTTGCACCAATATGAATAAGCAAACTCCTCGCCAAGAGCTTTCATCTGATCATCTGCAAGTATCGGAAACTGCTGGTTGGTGGGAGAGTCATAATAAAGCTCGATGCCTTTTTCTTCGAATGCTTTTCTAATCTTCTTGGCAAGACTTGCCGCGTGAGCTGATATCTTATAGTAAAGTCCGTCGGTGAAAAGGGTGTCAAACTGCAAGCCTAAAAGTCTGCCCTTGGCAAGCATTGCGCCTCTTTGCTTTTCCATATAACGGAAGTCTTTCTTATATTCGTCATTGGTGATTACAAGGGCCTCGCCGAAAAGTGCGCCCACCTTAGTTCCGCCGATATAAAAAGCGTCACAGAGATTCGCGATATCGCTGAGAGTCAGGTCGTTTTTTTCGCTCATAAGCCCGTAGCCCAGTCTTGCACCGTCAAGGTAAAGAGGAATGTCTCTCTCTCGGCAAAGCTCGGAGAGTTCTGTGAGCTGCGCTTTAGAATAAAGTGTGCCGTTTTCTGTGGGGAAAGACACATAAACCATCGCCGGCTGAACAATATGCTCGTGGGTCTCGTCGGCATAATGAGCATCAAGAATATTTCTTACCTGATCGGCTGTTATGGTGCCATCAGTACTCTCTATTGTGATAACCTTGTGACCTGTAGCTTCAACTGCACCTGTTTCGTGTGCATTGATGTGGCCTGTGTGTGCGCACATAACACCCTGATGTGGTCTGAGAACGCTTGAAATAAAGAGCATATTTGTCTGGGTACCGCCGACTAAGAAGTGAACATCAGCCGTTGACATATTGATTTCAGCCTTGATTTTTTCTGCTGCCGACATACAGTAGTGGTCCACACCGTAGCCGGGAGTCATTTCAAGGTTTGTTTCTACGAGTTTGTTGATAATTTCAGGGGTTGCACCCTGAGTGTAATCGCTTTCGAATCTTATCATTTATTTTCCGTCCTTTTTTATGAAGTGAAGCTTCAATTTACGCACCGCAGGTGTATATATCATCTGCGAAGCTGATACTTCATTTCGCCAAGCAAATACTTAATTTTATTCTTTCGCTCACCGCGGGGCGTTACTTTTTGCTGGCGCACAAAAAGCAACCAAAAATGCGCAATTATTTATACACAGCAGTAACACGTTTCGCGAAGTTGCATACAACCTCATAATTGAAACTGCCGCACATTCTGCCTAAATCCTCGGCCGAAATACCGTCACCTAAAATAGTCGCAGGCATACCGATTTTTACCTCGGGAATATCCGTAACATCAACCATCACAAGGTCCATACACACCCTGCCGATAACTCTCGCTTTCTTGCCGCAAATCATAAGGTACCCCGTGCCTGAGAAACTGCGGTTGTAGCCGTCGGCATAGCCGATAGACACAGTAGCAATTCTTCTCTTTTCAGTCGCAACATAGCTTTCGCCATAACCTACAGTAGTGCCTTTATCGATGTCTTTTATGTGGATAACGTGAGCCACAACTTTCATTGCAGGCGTCAGCTTGACCCTGCTCTTGTGTACTTCTTCAGAGGGATACATACCGTAAAGGGCGATGCCCATTCGTACCATATCATAGTGCTGAACATCGAATTCAATAAGGCCGGCACTGTTGCAGATATGCTTGATAGGTATATTCACACCCTCAGCTTCCAGTTTAGCCACAAAGGACTCGAATCGCTGAGTCTGTCTGTCGGCAGAAGTCTTATCTTCATAGTCAGCCTTTGCGAAGTGGCTGAAGATGCCTTCAATGGTAAGGTTTGACATTTTAGCTATTTCTTTCACCTGAGCTATGCCGTTTTCGTTATCGCTTACACCTATACGGCTCATACCCGTATCAACAGCAATATGAATCTTGCAGTTGATGCCAAGTCCCACAGCCTTGCCGTTTAGAATTCTCGCATCGGATGCACTGCTGATAGTAGGAGTGATTCCATATCTGAGAATCAGGTCATATTCTGCAGGGGCACAGTATGAAAGCACGAGAATAGGATTTTCTATCCCGTTTTCACGAAGCTCAACACCCTCACGTGCCGTTGCAACAGCGAAGAAGTCAGCTTTATCTTTGAGCTTCTCAGCCACCTGCACAGCGCCGTGACCATAGGCGTCGGCTTTGACAACAGCCATAGCCTTGACTCCCTCTTTGGTCAGGCCTTTGAGAGCATCAAAATTATTTTCAATTATATCAAGGTCGATTTCCTTATAGCATCTGAAATACTCTGCCATATTCACACCTCTTTATTGTTATTGGTATTAATATTATTCGTCGAAATCTTCGCTCATATCAGCAATACCCAGAATATCTTCGGCACTGTTACGGTCGATTTCTTCTACGCTCTTGAGCTTCTTCTGAATCATATTATTTCTTGACTGCGCATCGTCAAGGCTCTTGCCTGCCTCAGTGATTTTCTTTCTCGCCTTATCCAGAAGCACACCGAATTTATCATACTGCACTTTAGCGGCAGCAAGTACCACGCGGACTTCTTTAGCTTTTTCATTAATAGCCATAGCCCTGAAGCCTACTGAAAGTGAGTTTAAGAGAGCGGTTATGGTACTCGGACCTGCGATCATAACTGAGAATTCGCTCTGACATCTTTCAGCCACAGCATTTTTTGACGAAATAATCTCGCTATAAAGACCTTCTGTGGCAAGGTACATAATAGCAAAGGGTGTTGTAGCAGGTTCATTGATATATTTTTTAATCTCTTTAGCCTGATTGATAACTGTGGTCTCAAGGGCTTTTCTTTCGGCATCAGCAGCTGCTGTGTCACCTCTGTCAGCAGCGTCGCAAAGTCTGATATAGCTTTCAACGGGGAATTTCGAGTCAATGGGAAGATAGGTCATTGCACTCTTGTCGTCACCAGAGGGAATCTTAACGGCAAACTCAACGATATTTTTGCTTGAGGGATTAGTCATAACATTTTTCTCAAACATACCGGGAATTGTCTGATCAAGAAGACCTTCGAGCTGTACCTCTGCCCAGGTGCCTCTGGCTTTTACGTTAGTGAGGATTCTGTTGAGAGATGTTACGTTTTCTGTTACACCCGTTGAGAGAATTTTCATTTCACCCAGAGATTTATACACATTTTCAAGCTGTTCACTGACAGTCTTGAACGAAGAGTCAAGGCGCTTGGTGAGGGTCTCATTGAGCTTTTCGTCAACAGTGATTCTCATTTGCTCAAGCTTTTCTTCGTTGCCCTTTCTCATTTCGAGAAGATTATTTGATATCATCTCTGACATTTTGAGATTGAAAGCATAGTTGTCAGCATTCATTTTTTCGATTTTCTTGGTCATTTCGCCCATCTGAGCAGTGAGTTCTTTTCTCTGCTCGCTCTGCTGAGCGTTGTTTTCGAGTCGGCTTTTGCTGAATTCATCTCTGACAGCGCCGTAAAGAGCATTGCTCTGCTGACCTGACTGCTCACGAAGTGAAGCTAAGTTTTCAGCTAATTTTTCCTGAGAGGCAAAAAGTCTGTCAGTTTCTTGGTTATTTTTCTTTTTTAGCACCAAAAACAGAAGTGCAAGGCATATAATAAGTAGTATAGTAATTATAATATCAAAAGCTAAATCCATAGATTTGTTCTCCTTTGTTGTATATATTACCCTCAGGTCAATTCATTTGCACTTGCCGGGCAGGCGTGACTTTTGCTGTTGTTAAAAAGCAAATAAAATACGAAGTTATTTTATTATTATACCAATAAAGCTAATAACTTTAATTTCAAAATAGAAATATAACTCATTTATTATAAAGTTAGGAATGAAAAATATGTTAAAAAAATCTGTCACTTTAATATTATGTGCACTTTTGCTTCTCGGTACTTTTACAGCCTGCGGTGAAATCAAAGGCTCAGATGCAGGGATAGTCTTTCCCATAGATAAAGACCCCGAGTACCTTGACCCACAGATTATTTCATATGAGGGCTCTAAAAATATTATTGCCAACTGCTTCGAGGGTCTTGTTACCCTTAATCCTCAGGGACAGATTGTACCCGGATGTGCTGAAAGCTGGAATGTTTCAAGCGACGGTCTGACATATACTTTCCGTCTCAGACAGGACTGCAGATGGCGTGTGAGTATATATGCGGGTCCTCTCATTGGACTTAGTTCAAAAGAGACAAACAATCTTCCTGTCACAGCTTATGATTTCGACTTCGGTCTCACAAGAGCTCTTCTGCCTGAAACTAAGTCGCCTGTTGCTAAGGCTCTGTATTGCATCAAGAATGCCGAAAAGGTCAACTCAGGCAAGATGAATTCAAAATACCTTGGCGTTAAGGCTGTTGACGATTACACCCTTGAAATCACTCTTGAAAGAGCAGACCCGGATTTCCTCTACACACTTCTTGAACCCGGTTGTATGCCTTGTAACGAAACTTTCTTCAAGGCTACAGGCGGCAGATATGGTCTCGCTGTTAAATATCTTATCTATAACGGACCGTTTTATATCAACAACTGGGTTGATGATGTATCTGTGTCAGTGAGAAAGAACGACTACTATTATGACAGTGAAAATGTACTGCCTCGCTCGGTTTACTTCTCAATGAATAACGAGCAGGATACAAGACTTGACAAGCTTAAAGATAAGGTTTATTCCGTATCACCCTTGACAAAAGAGCAGGCACATTCCATTGAAGGCAAGAAAAACTACACGGTTTCACATTTTGAGAGCAGTGTTCTCGCTTTTCTTTTCAACTGTGGCGACAGTATTCTCAGTAATAAAAATATACGCCGTGCCCTTGCTTCAACCCTGGACGTTTCCGTACTCACCGAGGATATGGGCGCTCTCACGGCAAAGGGCATAATTCCCGATTCGCTTGCTCTTGGAGAAAACAGATACAGAGATATCTCTTCGGCAGAAGTCGGATCGTAGCCATGTCGTTCT
>JAZQZO010000423.1:0-12677 GCA_045634065.1 Acutalibacteraceae bacterium | reverse complement strand
ACGTGCATACCCTTGTCAAATGCAAGGTACTCTGCCGCTGTGAGAGCCATTTTCGGTGTTGCAATACGCTCAATAGCAGGATCATTGGCAAGATTTGAGAACATAACCGTTCTGTCAATAGCACCTGTTTCCTTGAATGACTGCACGAAATAATCGGACTCTTCAAAGGTGATACCCATAGCTGCGAAAACAACGGCAAACTCTTCATCGGTACCGCGAACCTTTGCCTGTCTTGCAACCTGCGCTGCAAGCTCTGCATGAGGAAGACCTGAAGCGGAAAAGATGGGAAGCTTCTGTCCTCTTACGAGTGTGTTAAGGCCGTCAATAGCACTTACACCTGTCTGAATGAACTCCTGTGGATAGCGTCTTGCTGCAGGATTCATAGGCACACCGTTTACATCAACTCTCTTTTCAGGAATGATTGACGGGCCACCATCTATAGGTCTGCCAAGACCGTCGAAAACTCGGCCAAGCATATCTTCCGAAACAGCAAGCTCCATCTGTTTGCCTAAAAATCTTATCTTGCTTTCAGCCAGGTTTATACCGGCACCTGATTCAAAAAGCTGCACGAGTACATTTGTACCGTCGATTTCAAGAACTCTGCATCTTCTTCTCTCGCCACTTTTAAGTTCGATTTCACCAAGTTCGTTATAAGCTACACCGTCAACGCCTTTAACGAGCATAAGAGGTCCTGCAACTTCGCTGATGGTTCTGTATTCTTTTGGCATCAGTTGCTACCTCCTTCTTTCTCAAGCTCTTCTTCAAGCTGAGCGAGTATCTTATCGAATTCTTCCTGTGCTTTGTCTTCGGCAGTGTACTTGAATCTGCCTATTTTTTCTCTGACGGGAAGTTTAACAATTTCTTCTATATCTTTGCCTTTCTCGATTTCAGCAAGGCTCTTTTCATAAAATTCTATGCAAAGCTTCATCATCATATATTGCTTGTCTGATGAAGTGTAAGTGTCAACCTCGTGGAAAGCAAGCTGATGAAGGAAGTCTTCACGAATTGAACGGGCTGCTTCCATCTTAAGTCTGTCGGCAGGTGAAAGTGAATCCATACCGACCAGTTTTACCATTTCTTCAAGCTGTGCTTCTTCTGAAAGAAGAGCGATAATCTTACCGCGAAGTGAAGTCCACTCGGCATTGACATTTTCATTGAACCACTTGCCAAGAGAATTTGCATAAAGTGAATAGCTTGTAAGCCAATTGATTGCAGGGAAATGACGCTTATAGGCCAGAGCTGAGTCGAGACCCCAGAAAACCTTGACAATGCGAAGTGTCGCCTGGCTGACAGGCTCTGATATGTCACCGCCTGCAGGTGAAACTGCGCCGATAACACTGAGAGTACCCTCTCTGCCGTTTTTACCGATGGACACTACCCTGCCGGCTCTCTCATAGAACTGAGCAAGACGGCTGCCGAGATAAGCGGGATAACCCTCTTCACCGGGCATTTCCTGAAGTCTACCTGACATTTCGCGAAGAGCCTCAGCCCAACGTGATGTTGAGTCAGCCATTAATGCAACATTATAACCCATATCACGGAAGTATTCTGCAATTGTGATACCTGTGTATATTGAAGCCTCACGGGCAGCAACGGGCATATCAGAAGTATTTGCGATAAGTACAGTTCTCTCCATAAGTGATTTGCCTGTATGAGGGTCGATAAGTTCAGGGAATTCGTTTAGTACATCAGTCATTTCGTTGCCGCGCTCACCACAGCCGATATAAACCACAATATCGGCATCTGCCCACTTGGCAAGCTGATGCTGTGTTACCGTTTTACCGCTGCCGAAAGGACCGGGAATAGCTGCTACACCGCCCTTTGCTATTGGGAAAAGTGAGTCAACAACTCGCTGACCTGTTATAAGAGGTCTGTCGGGTGACAGTTTTTTAGCATAGGGTCTCGGCACACGAACAGGCCACTTCTGAGTGATGCCAACGCCGTGTTCAGTTCCTTTTTCGTCGAGGACTATTGCAACAACATCTTCAACTGTGCAGGTACCGCCTGTGATTTCTTTGATGATACCGCCAAGATTGGGTGCAAGCATAATCTTATGACGAACTACATCAGTTTCCTGAACATAGCCGATAATATCTCCACCGTAGACTCTCTCACCTGCTTCAACACAAGGCTCGAATACCCACTGTTTTTCTCTGTCGAGAGCAGGCACATCGATACCTCTTGTAAGGCTGTTACCAACCTTTTTCATAATTTCTGTAAGGGGTCTCTGGATACCGTCAAAGATATTGCCGATAAGTCCGGGGCCAAGTTCAACGCTGAGAGGTGCATAGGTTGAAACAACTTTCTCGCCTGTTCTCAGACCTGAAGTTTCTTCATAAACCTGAATTGATGCCTTGTCCTCGTGCATTTCGATGATTTCACCTAAAAGGTTCTGCTCACTTACACGCACAACGTCAAACATATTTGCATTTTTCATTCCCGAAGCCACAACAAGCGGGCCTGAGATTTTGGTTATAACTGCATCGTTCATATAATCAAATCCTTCATCAAATACTCTTGGAATCAGTCTAATATCGCTGAGCCTACTGCTCTTTCTACAGACTTCAGCACACTGCTCATACCCTCACCCGTATTGCCTGAGACACCGGGTATAAGAATAATTGCAGGTGTAATAACTCTCGAGTATTTTTCAATAGTTTCTGAAGCGTCTTTTGCGAGAGCTTCTGTGATGTATATAACTGCATAGTTTTCTTCGGCGAGCTTTATGATCAGGCTCTCGGCCTCTTCGCCTGAATATGCAGGGTAAATGTCTATACCTAAGGAAGAAAAGCCGTATACGCTTTCTCTGTCGCCAATAACTGCGATTTTATACATATAAAGCTCTCACCCTTTCTTTAATTTCGCTTTTATCTGCACCTGATTTTAGTCCTGTGAGAATAATGCGAACACTCTTAATTTCTGTTAGTTTTGCGTAATAATAAGCGCAGATCGGATCAAAACCAAAAGCTGTAAAGAGAGATTTTTTAGCAATGGCAATAATTTTATTATCGCACCATTTCTCGTATTTAGCTGCACAGGTGAGATAAATCTCTGCACCCTCACGGTAAGGGGTTTTGGCAAGGTACTCAGAAAGTGCTTCTTCGCCACCAAGAGTAGCTTTAACAAGGTCATCTCTTGAAAGAGCACTACACTCACCTATTGCCGTTTCAGTAAAGTCTTTCTTTTTATTTGTCCGGGCACATCTGAAAGCAATTTTTATATTGGCTGTGTCGCAGAGAAAACCGCAAATTTCAGCTGTAATACCGTTTTTTTCTTTGGCATAGCTTCTGATTTCGTCTATGCAGGCACGGTCTACAATGATATCTGCATTCTGACCGTTTTCGGTAAGGCAGGCTGTTTTGTAGCTTTCTTCAGCACACTTGCCCTTTGCACCCTCAATAGCTGAAAACTTGTGTGACTCCACCTTTTCTGTGAGTTCGTCAAGATTGAGAGTTGTTGGGCTGACATAATATGCACTTGGATCTTTACCTGTGAAATGGCACTTGATAGCTGCTTTTATGTTAAAAAAGTCATTGACGATACACAGTACAACAAGCTCTTTTTTATCGGGTACACTTTCTGAAAGAAGTTGCCAGAGTTTTTCACTCTGATATCTGACGCAATCAGAAATTTCGCCCTTTTGAGCAATCCATTTTTTATCCATAAGATATGAAATTGCACTATCGAAGCTTTTACATTCCATCAGCTCCGAAAGGTCTTTGTCTTTCAGAAGATATCTTTCATTAGCTCTAATTCGTGCCACGCTGTAGGCATAATCTGTATCTCTCATTTCTGCCTCCTATTAAAACAGCGCTGTGCTGACCATATCTTTGAGTCTGTCCATATTTTCATCGAAAACAGCCTTCAAGGTGCAGTTGATCTCAACATCACCGTAAATAAGAATAAATCCGTTTTCTATATCTGCAGGTGTGTCACAGATGTGTACGGCGCCCTTTTCGAAAATCTCGCTGTTTATGCTCATTTCAAAATCGTCGGGCAATCTGCCGATATCAAAGCCACTCAGGTGCATTTCGCACTCGCCCTCGAGAGCATTTTTTATGCAGAGATTCTTAAGCATTGCAAAATACTCTTCATCGGAAAACTTTTCGATTTCCAGATAAGCTGCTGAAATAATATCATTGAGAATAGCATTTCTGATTTCGAGATATCTGTTTCTTGTTATGGACTCTGCCGAGCTTTTGGCTACGGCTTCAATCTTTTTAGCTTCTGCTGTGGCTTTAGCAACAATGTCAGCACTTTCTTTATTAGCTTTTGCTCTGGCTTCAGAGATTATCTTTTTAACCTCCAATGAAGCCTCATTTAAAATTGCATTGCAGTTTTCCTGAGACTGCAAAAGGATTTTTTCTATAATTCTGTCAAGTCCTGTCACGAAGTTTTATTCACTCCTTCACTGTTGATTTTACCGCTTTCTTAACCTATGTTAACGTTGTTTACAGCGAAAAATGAAACAAGAAGTGCAAGTACGGCATAGAATTCAACAACAGCTGCAATTGTCATACCTTTAACAAGTTCTGTGGGTTTCTTTGCAATAAGCGAAACACCGGAAGCTGCAACTCTGCCCTGATATATAGCTGAGAAATAGCCTACAATTGCAATAGGCAAAGCACCTGCCAACAGTGCAAGGCCCTGAGTCCAGGTCATATCAACAGGTGTTCCTGAAATAATACCTGTTTTACTAAAAATGAAAATAGCAATAAGGAAACCGTAAAGGCCCTGTGTACCGGGAAGAACCTCAAGCACAAGAATCTTCATAAACATACTACTGTCTTCCGAAAGAAGACCTGCACCTGCTTCACCAACAAGACCTACACCTCTTGCTGAACCGATGCCCGATAAACCCGCAGCTAGTGCTGCACCTAAAATTGCTAAGAAAAGACCAAGATTATTCATATTTGTTTTCCTCCTTGATTGTAAAGAATTTTGATTTTATTTTAAATGGGGTAAATGTTCTGCCTGCACCTTCATAGAACTTTGAGAAGAACTCAACATACTGCAGTCGGCTTGTATGAACATAAGTACCCATAAGATTTATCGCGATATTTACGGTGTGGCCGATAACAAAAATCACAATAAAAGTAATAATATTACCCGTCATAGCACCTAAAAGGTTGATTACATTGGCGATAACACCTGTAACAAGTCCCAATGCCAGTAGTCTCGAATATGAAAGAATGTCACCGAGATAACCTGATGCAGCGTTATAAAGACCGTAAAGTCCGCCTCCGAGCTTACCCAGGATATTCTTGGAGCTTCGTCCTGCTGTGAGAACTATCAGCACAGCACCCGCTAAAAGGATTTTGGTACCAACAGCCTTGATATTCTCCGGAATTTCGGCAAAGAAGTCTGCCCCAAAAATCGCAAAGCCCACAACAAACACCATAACGGGTATTGTGTCACATATTGCACCGAGATAATTCTTGTCGCGAATAAGCATATATCCTCTTATAAGGACACCTGCCATCAGGTGAATAATGCCGAAGAGGAAACAGTAAAGAAGAAGTTCGATACTGTTATTCATTGGCTCCATCCATATTGCAAAGGACGGTATATCCGTAATTCCTAAGAAGTTTTTACCGACTGTTGCTATGAGGTCGCCGAAGAAACCACCGAACATTGCACCCCAGAAAACAGTTGAGATACCGCAATAAAGCACCATATCCGCTGTCTTTTTCAGGTTCCCTGTAACTTTCATTTTCTTCTTGGCGAAGATTGCAAATATCACCATCAACAGACCGTAACCTGCATCGGAAAGCATAAGTCCGAAGAATACATAATAGAAAAATGCCATTATAGTGTTCGGGTCAACATCTTTGTTTGAGGGTGGTGAATACATATCCGTAATGCTCTCGACGCCGGCTGCAAAGCTCTTGTTTTCAATGAGCACGGGTACGTCTTCATTTTCATAGTCGGGTTCGTAGATTTCCATCTGAGCTCTGTAGGAGCGCTCGATTTCAAACTTGATTTCATCAGCAACACGAAGCGGTACATAACCCTTGACGTAGAATGCCATTTCTGTGGAGCCTGCATTTTCTACAGCTTTGTATTTTTCAATTTGTGTAGTAAAGAAATCGCTGAGGAATCGAAGCTCGCTGTAATAGCTTTCATATTCCCTGATTTCTGCTGTGAGCTTTTCGATATCCTGCCCTATGGTTTCAATTTCTTTTGAGCAGTCCTCCTGGGCCTTATCAGGAAGTTTCATCGCCACCTTATCAGGAATTATGAAACCTATATCACGAAGTACGCCTTCAAGCTTCTGACTACTTGATTCGTGGCACATAAACACAGCACAAGTGAGCATCTTTTCAGAAGAAACAATCTCAATAGCCACATCGTCAAGAGCTTCGTCGCGATCTTTTATCAGCTCAAGGATTTCATCAACTGTGTACTGATTTTTGAAAGTACCGATAAAAATTGATGTTGTGGCGGTGCGTTTTGATGCCATCGGAATATCGAGACCTTTCCACGGTCCGTAATAATCTATAAGAGATTGCTGTTTTATGATTTCTGCTTTGTGTGCATCAATCTGCTCTTTCAGGGACACAATTTCACGGCAGATACCTGTCAGCTCTTCGCTTTTATCTGACAGCATTTTATATTCGCTGTAATCAATCTGCTTGCAGTCACTGAAAGATTCGATAAACGACTTTTTCAGCTTACAGTTTTCTTCGAGAATTGTATATGCACTCTTAGCAAGACTGAACTTGTTTTCAAGCTGAGCTACAATTGAAGTTGTTTTATATTTGATCAGCTCTTCGTCGGTTGCATCTTCAAATTGAACTGCACCTGTTTTCTGAAGATAGTCAACAATCTTTTTACTGTCGCTGAGAAGAGAAATAATCTCAAAAGCCATCAGTTTGATTTTCGCCAAAACAGCACCTCCTTTTTAGTTGAATTTCAGTTTTATCAGTTTAAGAGAAGTTCCTCATAAATCATTTTTATAGCCGTTTCATACTGTTTTTCTGTATCGGCTATGGACTTCTTTTCGCGCATTTCTGCTAATTTTTCAGCCTGCTTAACCTGACCTGAACTCTGATAACGAGCGTCGCTAAGAATAAGATGCGCTTGTTTTTCAGCTTGCTCAACAGACGTTTTAACAATAATATCAGCCTGGATTTTAGCATCGGCAATAAGTTTTTCTGCCTTTTTTCTTGCATCAGCTTCCATCTGACGGCCTTTTGTTTCAGCCGCAAGAACTGACTTGATTAATTCAGCAGCCATTTAAAAGACCACCTTCCATAAGACTGTAATAATAATTGTTTACCACGGCAGCAATACTCTGAAAGGTTTCTTCGTCACCACTTGCATTGAGCACAATTGAAGTAACCATAAGAACAAAGAGAAGTACCGTAATAATAAGCATTGTCAGGATTCTGCTTTCCATTTCTTTGTTGCGCTTTTTCTTGCGTTTGATTTCGGGAAGCTTTTCGTAATTATTAAGTTTTTTCCTTATGGGAGTTTCCTTCTTATAGGTAGGAACAATCTCAGGAATTTTTATTTCCTGCTTTAATGATATAACTTTAGTTTCCTGCTCGGGTGCCTTCTCAACTTCTTCAATATCGGGAATAAGCACATCCTCGGGCATATCGTATCCTGTAGCTGTGACAGAATAGACATCGTTATATTTAGCCTCTTCAAAGGGCTTGTTGTTGAGTGCATTGGTCAAATCACTGAGCATCTGCTCGGGAGTGAAATATCTTTCATTAGGTTTAAATGCACACGCTTTTGCAATAATCTTTTTGAGCTCATCACTTGCAAGCTGAGGTTCAGGAAATCTAACGCCTGCTGCCCTCTTCTGCACACCCTCATTAAGTGAGTTGATTGTTACTTTTTCAGGGTACTGCTCTGCAAAGGGAAGTCTGCCTCTGTTTGAAAGCATATAGAGCACAAGACCTAAAGCGTAGGTGTCAGCAGTGTTGTTCATTCTGCCTGTTCTTATAATTTCGGGAGCCATATAATACTGAGTACGCTTATAAGCTATAGATGTTTTTGCAGGCTCGAGAAGGCTGAAAGTACCAAGATCACCGAGCTTACAGACTCCGTTTCTGTCAAAAAGGATATTCTCAGGCTTTAGATTCGGATAAATGTACCCGCCGAAACTGCGGCACTTGATTAAAGATTTGCAGACACTGATACCAAGACGAAGAGTCTCTTCAAGAGTGAATGAAAAATCTTTGAGCAGATCAGCAAGTGAACGCATTTCTTCAAGTTTAAGAAGAATAAGTCTGCCTTTGCCGTCGCTGGCCTTGCGAAGCTCAAAATCTTCATAACGTACAATGTATTTGCCGCCGTCAGATTCCATAACAGCCTTAATATTATCTGTAATACCGGAAATAATTGTAGAATAATATTCTTCCTCATTTTCGATAACAATATTTTCGTTGGGATCAAAAGTTTTGATGTCGCCTCTGTTTTCACCAAGGCGTATAATCTTAAGTACTGATCTCTCTTTTGTACCGTCATATTTTTCTTTATATATGCTGAAAACTTTGCCGTCTGTACCTGAACCCAATTGTTTTTCAGTGTACCACTCGCCAAAAACAGGATTCAATGAATTTGACATATCAATCTCTCCTTTTTATTCCATATTAGCTATATAACATATCTTTTAAACTCTCTTGGGCATAATAAGTCATAGTATCACACTATAATTATTGACATTATACCACATATTACCACCAATTGCCAACAGTTTTGGAAGATTTTTTATAAACTATTATATAAAAACAGCTATTGACATTGAGAGAATAAAATATTAAAATATAGTCAGTACAAAACAAGAAAGGAAGGCTCGATTTTTGAGCCCAATAAAAACTATGAGCGAAGAATTAAATATGGATATGGATATAGTTTCAGTTGTTGATGATGACGGCAAAGAACATCTCTTTGAAGAAATCGACAGAATCGAACTCGACGACGACAGAAGATATGTTGCTCTTGTACCCATCTATGAAGATGAAGCTGATCTTCTTGAAGATGATGGCGATGTACTCATTCTCAAGGTTATCGAAGAAAAAGGTGAAACTTATCTGGTACAAATTGACGACGAAGCTGAATTCAATGAAGTAGGCAATATCATCGAAGACAGACTTATCGAAAAATACGAAAAGGAAGACGCTGAATAAATTTCGTTTTTCAGAATAAGCTAAATTCCTGCGATGTTCGTGTTTCCTATGATAGTTATAACCCAACACCCTATCAAAAGGAGAGACGCTTTGTCAGCGGATTGCAGACCTCCCGGTCAGGTTGAAAGGACACCTGATTGGACGAAGGGAGCGCGAAACTGACTCGCTATCACCACCCTGCGTTAAGCAGGTTATACACGTCATAAAACGGCAATTGCGGGATTGAGACAGTCACTTTTGTGGCTGTCTTTTTTTGTAGCGATTACAGCAAAAAAAGAAGCCCTTTCGGACTTCTTTTTTTATTTAAAGATTCTTATTTAATCTTAATGCTCTTAACAGCACTGTAGTTACTGTAGTAAGTTTCACTGCCAACAGTCTTATATGCTCTGACCTTGAAGTAGAATGTGCCACCTCTTGTAAGAGACTTTGTAAATGCTGCAACATTAGCTTTTGTTGTAGTTAACTTCTTATATGTGCCGTCTTTGCTTGTTGCGTATACAACTTCATAACCTGTTTCGTTTGCAACGTTTGTCCACTTGAGATTAGCCTTGCCTGTTGTTGAGGTTACTGTAAGTGTAGGTCTTACAAGCTTACGTGTAACTACTTTGATTGTGGGATTCAATGACATAAGAATAGTACCGTCTTCAGTTCTTGTACGTGAAACAATACCGATTCTGTAGTTTTCGTCTAAGCCGAGAGCCTTACCGCTATAATCCTTTGTGAGCTTGTATGATGTACCTGTAAGAGTCTTGATAGCCTTACGTGTTGTACCGTTAGCTGAATCTTTGTAGATATATACTGTGTAGCCTGTAGCGCCTACAACCTTATCCCAAGAGATTAAGATATAGTCACCGTAGTTTGTATAGCTGACCTTTGCTGTCTTAACGGGATTGATTGAGAATGTAAGAGTCATTTCGCCTTCATAGTTGCCCTTGAAAGTAATCTGAGCATCATACTTACCGGGATTCTTTCTGCCGGCGCTGTAAATAACATCAAAATCTTCACCCTTAACGAGTTCTTTACCGTCAGCATCCTTAACTATAACTGAAGGAGTTCTTGTTTTACCATTGTAATAGTAAGTAGTTGTTGAAAGTTTGATTGAATCTTTATCAATCTTTGCAATTTTCTGAGCGTCAACAGCTTCCTTACATTCTGCACAAATGTAACCGAAGCCACCATCTTCTTCAATTGTTGCAGGCTTAAGTTCAGGAGTGTCACCTAAAGTATGACCCTTAGGCTGAATTTCAGTCTGTACTTCAAAAACTGTTTCACATCTTTCACAGTATGAACCTGTAGTTTTACCGGGAGTTGTGCAAGTTGCTTCTTCACCGGGAAGAATAACCA
Source organism: Acutalibacteraceae bacterium (assembly GCA_045634065.1). Taxonomy (GTDB): domain Bacteria; phylum Bacillota; class Clostridia; order Oscillospirales; family Acutalibacteraceae; genus UBA6857. The sequence continues at coordinate 2,190 of JAZQZO010000423.1, read as the reverse complement.
TATCGTGACCGTCAAATGAAGGAATTGTTTCATCTTCCACTGTCTTACAGTTAGAACAGGTTCTTGTTCTGAGACCTGACTCTGCGCAAGATGCAGGCTTTGTTTCAATCCACTCACCAAAAGCGTGAGCAAGAGCCTGAGTATCTTTGTTTTCAGTGTATTTACAACGTGTGCAAATGAGAACGTCTTTACCGGGAGTTGTGCAAGTTGCAGGAGTTGAGTTAGCAGTATCAACGATTAAATCGTGACCGAGAGCCTGAATAGGTGTCTGTTCAACGAGGATTTCTTTACATACAGTACACTTCTTACCGTCACTGGTACCGCTTGTTTCACAGTCTGCAGGTGAACCGGTGATAACTTCTTCTGTGTGGCCCTTTGCATCTATAACTTTATCCTTGATTTCATCACATCGTGAGCACTTGCCCTTTTCTTTACCGGGAGTTGTGCAAGTAGCTTCATAGCTTGCTTCTGCATCTAAAACGAAATCGTGGCCGAGAGCATCAATAGTTGTAACTTCTTTGATTTTTGCATTACACTTAGTACATTCAAGACCTGCAGTGCTACCTGCTGTTGTACAGGTTGCGGGAACTGCGGGGATTTCTTTTTCTGTGTGAGGAAGTCTGTCTGCAACTCTTGTTTCCTTAGCACCGCATACTTTACAAGTTGCTTCTTCAACGCCTACAGCAGCACAAGTGGGAGCTGTTTTTACAGTCCAATCACCGAATGTGTGAGCAACTTTAGCAATGGGTTCAGACTTAACTGTCTCAACCTTACAGATTGAGCAGTACTTGCTTTCTGTTGCGCCTTCTTTTGAACAAGTGGGCTCAACCTTAGCTGTTTTTACAACAATGTTGTGACCTGTTGCAGGAATAGTCTTTGTTGCTTTCTGACCGCAACCGGGAGCTACACAAGGAGCTTCCTTGGTTCCAGTTTCTGTGCAAGAAGGATATTTTATTGTTTTCCAAGTACCATCGTTAGTTACTGTATGCCCTGTAGCCTTGATTGTCTCAGTAACGTCCATACCACACTTTGTGCAAGTACCTCTTCTCTTGCCGTCTGTTGTGCAAGTAACCTGAGTGATTGTTACCCAGTTAGCTTCGTGAATGATGGGGAGAACTTCTGATGTAGTGTATGCACAACCTGTGTTTGTGCACTTTTCAACATAGAGACCTGTAGCTGTACAGGTAGCCTCTTTTGATTTAGCTGTATCCTTAACCATTTTATGTCCGAGTTCAGCGATAACCTTAGCTTCGGAAATTACAAAACCGCAAGCTGAGCAATATGATGAATCGCTTGTACCCTTGGTGTCACAAGTTGCAGGCTTACCGGCAACATTTACAGTTGTATGACCTGTAGCGGGAATTTCAACAGCACCTTCGATGATAGCAGGGCAAACCTTACATTTCTTACCGGCTGTTACACCTGCTTCTGTGCAAGTTGCAGCTTTATAGCTTACAGCTACTTCTGTATGGCCGAGCTTAGGAATGGTAACTTTTTCTTCTGAATCTTCGCGATTGCAGCCTGTAATAGTACATCTTCTTACTTTTTTACCTTCAGTTGAACAAGTTGCCTCAACTGTAGTTGTCCAAACACCGAAATTGTGTTTAGCTTCGATATCCTGCTCTGCTGAAAGCTTGCTGCAAGTCTGACAAATGTCAACCTTCTTACCGGGAGTACCTGTTGTACAGTTTGGAGCAGTCTGTGTGTAAGTAGTCCATTTGTGACCTAACTTTTCAATCTTATCTCCACCTGTGAGGATAGCGGGACAATTCTTGCACTTTGTACCTGCTGTGTAGCCGTCTTCTTCACAAGTTGCTGCTTTAGCAGGGAGAGCTTCTGCAATGTGACCTTTAGCAGGGATTTTAGCATAACCGCTGATTACATCATTACAGTCACCGCAAACAACACCGGCTTCATTACCGATACCGTCGCAGGTAGCTTCAACTCTGGGCATTGAGATTTCATTATGCTTTGTGGGATCCTCGACGATTATGCGTGTATTTTTTGCATCACAACCAAGTCGTGTACATTCAGCTTCTTCTTTACCTGTTTTGGAACAAGTAGCTGTTTCGGTTACAGTGTATGTACCCCAAGAGTGACCGTTTGACTCACAATAGTAGTTAACAGCGAAACCGCTCATAGGTACGGATGAAAGCACCATAATTATCATTAAAACTAATGATAATGCTT
>JAZQZO010000422.1:0-5900 GCA_045634065.1 Acutalibacteraceae bacterium | reverse complement strand
CCGGTACGGTGTTGCCACCGAGGGATTTTAAGTCCCTTGCGTCTGCCGATTTCGCCACACCGCCCTGTCTCAATCGACTCTTGATATTATACAGTTATTAGCCTTGGTTGTCAAGGAGTTTGAAGTAAAAATTTCATATTTTTACTTTTTATCACTTAAAGGCTCCTGAGTTCTTCTTCGATAAGGTCAAAGAGTTTAAGGGATATCTCTTTGTCTTTTTCGTTACCCTTGAGAGGTTGAATATAATTGAGCTTACCGTCGGTTGTGTAAAGAGATACGGCTGTGGTTGGCTTCCATTTGGCAGAACCTACCATAAATCCGTCTTTTACATCGTGACCATCAAACATAAACGTTTCACCGCCGATAAGACCAAGATTGCTTACCTGCAAATCGGCATTGTAATAACAAGCTCTTACAACAAGCTCAGCCTGAAGATAAATCATAGTACTGTAGCCCACATTGAGAAGAGGCAGACCGTGAAGTCCATTGAACTCGTCAGCCTTGATTACCTTGGTGTTTTGAGCAAGCTCTCTTATAGTATCGCGGATATCGTCGCTCATTTTGCTGACCGAGCAAGGCATAAAGTTAGTATGGTTTGTGTAACCGATGGAATCAATATCCTTGATGTATCTTCTCAGATCCATTGCACAAGAGATTGTGAGTTTTTCGTTTTTGTCGCAGTCAAGCAATCTGTAAACAGCTCTGAGATATGCACTGACAAATACATCGTTAAGGGTACCGCCGCACTCTTTACCTGCTGCAGCCATCTTCACAAGTACGTCATTTGGCAGAGTTCTTTTATTAATGAAGATTTTATCTTCTGATGATTTTTTAGTGTAGGGAAGCTTATGCTTATCTTTGGCAAAGGTCTTGCTGAACTTGAGTCTTGCCTGTGTACCGTGCTCCATATCTTTGTAAACGCGGTCATATCTTCTGGTACCTGTTCTGAAGGTAAGTTTATCGGTTTTGCCTTCTTTGAAGCGGTGATAATTGTCAGTAATATCTTTCATAAGCTGTTTGAAACCGCCACCGTCTACTACCATATGATTCCATCTGAAAGCCAACGCTGACTTGTCACCGTTTACGAAAAGCACTATCTTCATCTGAACATTTGACTTTACATCAACACTCTGTACCGAGAAATCATAAACATCTCTGTCAATATCGTCAGTCTCAACAACCTTAAAAACCTCATCAATATGATAGTCCGATACAATCCAGCAGGGAATAATATGATTATCCCAGAATTTCGAATGAAAAATCGGAGCCTTTTCAAAGAGACAGACAAAAACTTTTCTGAGTATTTCAGCATCGGGTACATAGTCATAATAAAGTGTGAAACGTACTGTTCTGTCCATATAGCAGCGGCACATATGATTCATCTTATCATACATTCCCGCACCTAAAAGCACCGGGGTTTTGTAGCCTTTTTCATATTCATCGGCAACAAGCTGAAGAAGGATATCATCATCCGAGAGACCTCTGTTTCTTATTTCTTCAGCTCTCTTAAAAAGTTTATCTGTTATTTTACTGTCGTTGGATTTTATTTTCTGAGCAATTTTATCTTTCATAAATTCTCTCTCCGGTTAATTTAATTTTTCTAATTATATCACAAACAGAAAAATAAATAAAGAGGTTTTACCTTTTAATTTTATGAGTAGATGTTTTATTAAATTCCTCTTTTCTGATTATAACTTTTCTTATTCTTTTATATCCCGGCAGATTTTTATTTACACTTCTCACAGCCTCTTTCACGGCAGAATGTATTTCATCGTCACCGAGGGTGTTTTTCTTGAGTTTCTTCTTTATATCTTCTGTGCTCGGCAAAATTTCAACTGATATTATATCGTCACCCTCACAGTAAACCATACACTCACCTATTACGTTTTCTTTCGAAAGATAATATTCAAGCTCTTCGGGATAGATATTCTTTCCGCCGGCAGTGACGATGACATTCTTGCATCTTCCCGTAATATGATAGTTTTCGTTTTTATCCATATAGCCAAGGTCACCCGTATGAAACCAACCGTCAACCATAACTTTATCCGTTTGCTCTTTGTTTTTGTAATAACCCTTCATTATCATAGGGCCCTTGACCGCAATTTCGCCTATACCGTTTTCATCGGGGTTTACAATTTTAACCTGCACCCCCGAAAGAGGCTTGCCAACAGAATCAATCGTGGGCTCAGCTTCACTGTTGCAGATAACTATTGGTGAACATTCCGTAAGCCCGTATCCGATAATTACAGGTATGCCGTATGCCATAAAATCTTTTGCTGTTTGTTTTTGCAAAGCTGCGGCTCCGCATATAATAAGTCTGAGTCTGCCACCGAAAACGCTGTGAATTTCTGAAAAAATCTTTTTTCTTGAATCAAGCGGTATTACTGATGAAACCTTGGTAATGAGCCTTGCTGTGTTACCCTTTCCCTCGCTGTCAATGCGGCTGACAATTTTTTTATGGAGATTTTCCAATATCAGCGGTACCGTGACAAAAATTGTAGGCTTATATTCAATGAAATTTTCTCTGAGCCTTCTGAAGCCCTCGCAAAATCCTATTGCTGCTCCGCAACTCATAATCATCAGAAAAGCTATAGCTTCATAGGTGTGATGAAGAGGCAGGACCGACAAGCTAACATCGCTTTCTCTGAGACATACCGAATGTCTTACTGCAATAATATCGGAGCAGATATTGCTGTTAGAGAGCATTACACCTTTGGTCATACCTGTGGTACCTGAAGTAAAAAGCAGAGTTGATATCTGCTCAGGATAGGTCATAGCAGTAATATAGTCATTTTTCCCCTGTGCTAAAAGCTCTTCACCTGTTGACAGCAAAGTCTGAAAAGAAAGATTTTCTTCATCAGGAGTTTCGGCAGTGGTTATAATTCTGAGATTTTTATTTTCAGTTATCTGCTTCAATACACGGCAGTGTACCTCATCAGTGACAACAACCTCAATCTCTGCAAAATTCAGTATATTTTCAAGCTCTCCCGAGGGCAGTTCCTTGTCAATGGGTACCACGGTACCAACACCACCTGTAACGGCAAGATATGTCACACACCACTCATAGCAGTTACTCATAAAAATTCCGACATTTTTACCCTTGACGCCAATCTCATATAAAAGCGCAGTACCCAGACAGTCACAGTCTCTTTTAAATCTGCCGTAAGATATTCCGTAAATAGCATTACCCTTATCCTTAAGGTAAAATGCGGTATTGTTTTTATGCAGCTTCTCACTGGCTGTAAGCAGTTCTTTCAGAGTAGTAAAATTTTCCATAAACCTCATCCTTTACAAGATTATACAGATATATCTTTTACCCTGAGGTCTCCAATATACAAAAACGGATACCGTATAAAAAATACAGTATCCGCAAAAATTATTCATAGATAAATTCTTTGAGTATTGTCTTATTTTTATCGAAGTTCATCTTCAGCACATCTTGTCCGTTGACTCGCTCGTTCCACCAGGTACTCTCTGCAGGTATCTGCTGCTGAACGATATCATATCTGATATACTTAAAGAATGCTCCCACGCCAAGACCTAAAAGCTCATTTCTGTCAAGACTTGTGGAAATATTCGGAAGCACCTGCTTAACAATGTCGACAAGTTTAAAAGGATTTGTCTTGGTAACCTTGGATATAATTGAAGTAATTACCTTCCTCTGACGCTGAGTTCTGCCAAAATCGTTATCAACATATCTGATTCTGCAATACCACATAGCAGTTCTGCCGTCAACGTTTCTGTTAGTACCCTCTTTGAATTTGGGTCTGTTAACCTGCTCACGCATATATTTGGCCTCTTTTTCCGTTACATCAGGAATAGTGATGCCGCCAAGGAGATTTACAAGGTCAATGAAAACCTCATAATTGACCATAACATAATCATCTATATTAACACCGAAATTATACTCTATTGTGTCCATAAGAAGCTGCGCACCACCGTAATTGAAAGCGGCATTAAGTTTTGTATTATACTGCTTGGATGGGATATACACATAGCTGTCACGAAGGAAAGATGTAAGTTTGATTTTTTTATTAGCGGTATCGATAGAGAAAAGTATCATCGAGTCTGAACGCTGACCGTCGAGTCCCTCTCTGGCATCACTGCCGATAAAGAGAATATTTCTGACGCTGTCACTGCTGAGAAGACCGCTGTCTTTGAGATAGACGTTCTCACCAATCGAGTCGTCATAAGTCAGGCCGCCCAAAGCCGAGTAGCCATAAGCAAATACGCCTACCATAAATACGAGAAGAATTGCAAAAATTCCAAGAACAACCTTGCACTTACCGCCTGATTTTTTCTTGACCTTTCTGCCCTGAGGCGCTCTCTGCTGAGGGGGCACAGGTCTTTTGTTATGCTGTGACGGTGACTGTATTCTCTGACCTTGAGGGCTACGTGAGGGTTGAGGTGTTCTTGACACCTGAGGTCTCGGAGCTGAGGTTGGTGGCACTCTGCTATTGTCAGCTATACGTCTGCCCTGAGGAGTACGTGGTGTGCCCGAAGAATAGATATCTTTTGAGGGTGCAGTGATATGACCCGGCTCAGGCATATCCATATCGAAATCCGGGAGATTGACCTTGAATTTCTTTTTATCGTTTACACTGCGGTTATTGTTGCTTTTTATATCAATATCGCCGGCGTCATTGAAGTCGGCATCAGTAAACTTATCGTTGATTATTCTTTTTGAGGCAGAAGGCTCGTCCTTACTGCTTCTTTTCTTTTTATCAGAAAAATATATATCGTCCATAGTATCCTCCTGAAATATTCTCTTTTTATTTTACCTCAAAGTCACACAAATGGCAAGAGTTTTTTTATTTCTTCATATTTTCTTAAGTTTGCGGCAAAGGTTGGCTGCGGCTCCGCTGCCGAACAGAGTTCGGCAGGAGGATGCCCCGAAAGGGGCATCCTCACAAATCGCCCTTGGCGATTTGGCGGAGCCGCCTCGCCCAAAGTAAAGTTTTCATTGACAATAAAGGCAAATTCGTGTAAAATATAAACTCGTGAGTACACTGGGCAGTTGCGGGCTCCACTACGGAGCGTGAGGAAAGTCCGGGCTTCATACAGCGGGGTAACGGCTAACACCCGCCGAGGGCGACCTTAGGGAAAGTGCAACAGAAATAAACCGCCACTTCACAGTGGTAAGGATGGAAAGGCGAGGTAAGAGCTCACCGGCATAAAGGAGACTTTATGGCCCTGTAAACCCTACCCGAAGCAACACCGACAGGATATGATACGTCAGCTGGACGAAAAGCGAAAGGTGGCTTGAACATGTGAGCAATTGCGTGTCTAGATAGATGATTGCCTTAAATGACAGAACTCGGCTTACAGATTCACTCATACCATAGCTACCGCTCAGGCGGTGGCTTTTTTGTTTTTAAAAACAGTATGTAACCTATCCCCGCCCCGCGAATAAAATAAAGTGAGGTGTTTTCTATGATTACGTCACTTCTGTACTTTTTCTGCCTTCTTCTTATTGTTACTGCTCTGTTTCTTATTTTTTATATAATCACACTTAAAAAGGAAATCACCGATGAGGGCTTTTTTGTTGCCGTTGAGGGGTACGAAAGCAATAAAAGGCTTCCCGAAGAGGTTTTCTCCGCACTGATACAAATCAATCTTTTCAATTTTTCCTCAAAAAAGCCGGTTTATGTCTTCGACCGTGACCTTTCAGAGGAAACACGGGCTATGCTGGTACGCTATATTGAGCCCTACGGAAGAATAATATTCATTGAGTGTAAAGATGATGAGTTTATTCTTTTGTAGGTTGCAATCATATACGGATTGTTGTATAATTATATTCAGAATAAAAAAAGGCGGTCAGTTATGGAACAGGAAATCTTTATTGAGGGTATAATCGAAAGCGTTGTATACACAAACCCCGAAAACGGCTACAGTGTTAT
>JAZQZO010000421.1:0-14409 GCA_045634065.1 Acutalibacteraceae bacterium | reverse complement strand
TTTTATTTTTAAGTTCACCTGTAATCATATTATCCTCCACGTGGAAAAGCCACAAAATTTGATATAGTTATACAGTTAATATTATACCTTTAAATTTTGCTTTTGTAAAGGAATAAAGTAAGAATTTAGACTAAATGAGACCTTTACTGACAATATTTGTACTATACCCATATACTGTTGAATCTTATAAGTTGTGAGATTGATAAACTTCTTGGTGAAAGCGAAGATGGCAAGAATTTTGACTTTTGCCTTAATTGCTTTTTAGATTGCGTAGATGAGGTCAGCGGTAAGTTAAAAGAGCTGGTAACTGATGAATAAAATTCTACGCTTGTTAACCTACAAGATTGATGCACTGTACTTTTGAAGGTTACGAAGCGTACACAAAAGGTAAAGCTGCAAGTATGAAACTTGCAGCTTTTGTAAGTATTAGTAGTGGTAAACACCACAGGAACAAACTTTATTTCTTTTCAGAAGTTTATTGAAGAAAATTGTGATTTTCCAGATGAGTTTTGCAAAGAAACCTGTATTATGACATTTACAAGAGCAATCCAGGGGCAAATCATCACCACAATTCTGGCATACGCCATTACGATATGAATGTCCTAGAACTGGAATATTCTGTGTTTCTGAATAAGTTTTACAACTTGTACAATTGCGTTTTTCTGTACCTACAGTTGTACAACTAGCAGGTGTTACTACATACCATAAACTCATACTGTGAGCGAGTTTTTCTGTAATGTCTGAAGTATATCCATAACCACAAGAACTACATGTATTGGTGGTATAGCCAGTTGATGTACAAGTATTAGCAGTAACAACTGAAACATAAGAGTGTTCAAGTTTATCTATTACTGTACCTTCTGTTATTAAACGAGAACAATCTGAGCAATACTCATCTTGAGCTTTTCCGGTTGTGGTACAAGTAGCCGAACTACCTCCTGTAAAATATGTATTTTCGTGTAAGCAGAAATTATCTGCTAATAACATCAACTCGTCATCAGCAAACTGAATACTGCCATCTTCATACACAATATTGTATACAGAACTATCAACATTAAAACCTTCTCCGTAATTTTGTATATATTCTGTACCAACAACTAAAGGTAAATTTGTATAACCTAAAATTCGTTTTGCTCCGTTGTTGTAATCGCTTTCACTTACAGTTACGTTCATTGTACCTTCTGCTGTTGCAATGGTTTTAATATAATATCCGTCACCTAAAAGTCTAATAATTTTGTCGTCGTTGATAACTTCAAGTTTAACTTCGTCGCACATTTCCGTAACAATATTGTTGACTACGCTACCACAAAGCTCATCGTTTGAATTGTAAATATAAACATCTACAGGACATTCAACTGTAATGTCTTTCCAAATTTTTGAATATACACTCCAACCATATTCAAAGAATGAGCTATATCCCGCCTCTATAAGAATATCATGAGCACATTTGCCAAAAAGAAATTCTGCCACATCATCAGGATCACCAAGTGCTACATCAGTTACATCAGAGACCGCCTCAAGCACATAGTCTTCGATAGAACTTATCAATTTGTTAAGATTTGCATATGCAGCTACACCAGCTGTACCATCTTTATATGGTTCAGGCTCTCTCTTTTCACCCCAAAAATTCTTTTTAATTTTGTATGCTTCATATCTAATAGAACTGAATTTTGCGTTTGTTGTTCCATTAAACTCAGACAAAGTTACCGTGTTTATTAAATCGAGTTCTACTTTTTCACCATCTACTGTGATAGGAACTGTTACAGTGAATGATCCTGTTTTTGCACCTAGATTTTCCTTATAACCGAAGAATGTTTCTAGTGCAAAATTATCAATTTTTTTTCTTAGAGTTGTTTCAGGTAACGAAAACATTGCCAACTCTATGGTTACAAGTTTTGCAATATGTTCACATTGTTCCAAAGAAATTCCAAAATCAGAGGCTAAACACATCAAGTTACATACTGTATTAGAAGCTTTTGCTAACTCTTTTCCAGCGGTCTCTATATTAGGAATTACAGGTTTGTAACTTATATTTCTAACAGTTACATAAAAACTATTTGTTCTTTTTTCGCCGGAAGAAGAGACTACTTCAACTTTAGCAGAAAGATCTCTTGATTTTTCATTTTCAGGCATTGGCAAATAATTGTTTTCCAATACCGCTTTGCCATAAAGTGTAACGCTTTCACCTGCTTTTAATGCTTTCTTTACAGAAGACTTGTCAAGCGATACTGATTTAAAGCCTTTTATATTTACAAGATTCAATTTGGAAATATTATAATCAAATTCTTGATTGTTCTTTAAATATTCTTCGTATTCTGAATAGCTACCAGGTATTATGTTTGAAATAGTTACCTGTATTGGAATTTCATTGTTTGTGAGTTTTTGATTGGCAGTGTATTGTCCGTATTCTATTTTTCCTCCTCTTTGTTGAATCTTTTTATAGTTTTGTGCAACATCAATAGTTACTTTTATATTGTCGGTGATAATCTTACGATCTTCTTGAGTTAGGTCTCTTCCGTCAACAAAAAGTTTAACAGTTTCCTTATAGTTAGAAGCATTTGACGCCTTGGCTGTTACTACCATTTTATTTTCTGCGTTTTTCTTTATTTTATATATTGTACAAGAGTTTTCTTTACTATCACCTGGAGCTAATTTTGCATCGCTATTTATAACATAGACTGATTTTTTTACATCTTTATCTTTGTAGAACGAAAAACCTTCGGGTAAAGTTACATCTATGTAGCAGTTAGTGGCTGTTGCTTTTTCACGCTGTTCTTGTGTCAATGTTGAACAGTCAATACCATACCAGTTGCTACAAACAACATCAAAAGTAAAAGTATCGTCATTCTGCTTCAAGTTTTTTACATCGACAGAAAGTTGGGGTTCTATTTCCTTGACAAATATGTAACACTCTGCTTTTTTACCACCATAACGAGCTATTAATTTGGTTGAACCATTACTTCTTGCTTTGAATGTTATTCTTGAATTGTTGCCATTTTTAATATCTGATATGGAAATAATGGAACTATCACTTGTTGTCCATTTTATATCAGAGTTCATAATGTTCATACCATTTACATCATAATACTTGGCGGTAACTGTATATTCATCAACATCTTCAGCATCAAGAATTATCGAATTTTGTGAAAGCACAATAGAATCACTTTTAGCGGTGTTGATATCGGGAAGGGGTGTGTTATAGTGAATTGTTGCATTTGTTAAATCTTCATTGTTTGATAATATAGTAATTTCCTTCCATTGTGATTCTGTTCCTTCATAATATACATTCTCAAGATTACCGCATGAGTAAAAAGCTGAATTTCTAATATCGTAATTAATATTGGTTTCTTCATTAAGGGGGAATGCTACGCTTTCAAGAGTAATGCACTGTGAACAGATATATGCAGGAATATTTTCAATGCCTTTTTCAAATACAACATTTTTGATTCCGCTGTTTGCAAATGGTCCGCAATTACTATAATATCCATTGTTAAAGTAGCCGGTAGCTTCATAAGCAGTTTTTACTGTGCTGGGTATTATTATGCTCTTAAGTGAAGTACAGCCACTGAAAATCATAGATCCGAGGGTTTCTACATTTCCTAGATCTATCGAAGAAAGATTTATACAACCTGAGAATACAGAAGAGCCTAATATTTTTACAGAGTTTCCAAGCACTGCTTTTGTTAGTTTTACACAATCACTAAAAGCCGAACCGCCAATTGAGGTTACATTGTCATTGATATAAATTTCTTCTAGATTTTTACAACTTCCAAAAGCTGAACCGCCAATTTCAGTTGTTGTTTCAGGTAAATCTATAGATTCAATTTTAGTATTATAAAATGCCAAAGCTCCAATCTTGTAACCGTTGGTAATATCTTCCTTTTCAGGTAACGTTACGCTTTCAAGTGTAATACACTGTGAACAGATATATGCAGGAATATTTTCGATTCCTGATTCAAATACAACATTTTTGATTCCGCTGTTTGCAAGTGGTCCGCAATTACTGTAATATCCATTGTTAAAGTAACCTGTAGCTTCATAAGCTGTTTTTACTGTGTTGGGTATTATTATACTTTTAAGTGAAGTACAGCCGTTAAAAAGTAAAGCACCAAGAACTTCTACATTTCCCAGATCTATGCTTGTTAATTTTGAACAAAGGGCAAATGCACCATAATTTATATGTTTTATATTGTCAGGTATTATGATTGACGTTATACTAGTGCAGTTAGAAAATGCTGAAGAACCAATACCCACAACATTATATCCATCAAGTACGTTTGGTATATTTACTGTTCCTGATACAGAAGTATCGCATTTTGTAATAGTTGCATTCCCGTCAGATATAGTGTATGTATACAAGTCAGAAGTGTACTCAACTGCTTGTGCTTTATTGCTAAACCATTCACTAAAATCAAGTTCCGGCAATTTAATTTCACCAAAGTTAATTCTAGGCAGTTTTGGCCAATCGATACCGACAAACCCATCAAGCGGTGCTGCTGTCAAGCACATTACTACAACAAGCAATGTACATAAGATTTTTTTGAATGTTTTCATATTCATTCTCCTCTCTGTCATTGACAGTTATTACTTTAATATAATACTCCTTTAATGCGATAAAAGCAAGTCTTTGCAACACAAAAAGCGATGCAACTGCATCGCTTTTTGCTATACCTACTCATCTATGAAAGCATCATAAGTAAACCTTGCTCCGTGGCGAAAACCTGTAATATAGCTGTTGGCAGAGCTGATACACGAAAATTCATTGCTCTTATCCACGTATTCTTCGAACAACTGCAGTGTTTCATCAGATAGAACACCTCTGAGCTTGTCCTCCGTTTCACTCATCTTTCGGAGCTTGTCTTTTAGCTCTGAAGTAACATTTGATTTTGATTCCTGGGGCAGGATGTTGCCGTAGTATAGCTCTTCGATTATGTTTGCCTTCATCCGACATCATCCTTTTCCATCAGATCTTCCCAAAGAGTCAGACAATGCACCTTGTTTGCCAATAAACTGATTGCATACTCAAGGCAATCATCCTCATTGTACCCGACATTAATAATGGTACTTATGCCAAGCTCATCGGCTGTTTTATTGTCTTCGAGTATCACTTGACATCTGATTCCGTCACAGGTAGAATCCATACGTATAACGCCGTGGAACTTATTCGTATATGGCAACGCATAGATTTCGCACATATGCCAGTGTATCCGCCTCATTTTGTACCCCTCCTTAAATCGCTGCTTTCTGCCCACAACTTTATACACCTATCAGTATCTGCAAGTATCTTGTAAGCCTCTGCAAGAGCCGGAGTGGGGCATTTTCCAACCAGTACATTATGATAAACATGAAGCTCATCACGTTCTACATACTTCTCGTAAAGGCTCAGGTCCACTTGTACATTATCTACCGTGTGATAAATACGAACATAGCCATATAAATTTCCTTTGATGTGGTACTCCTCAGTCAATCTTGATTCTGTAAAATTCATTTCTTCGTTTCCTTTCTCTTTAAAATAGAACAAAGACGGTAGGTTTTTCTCCTAACGTCTTTGTTCACTATTAATATGTCAGATGGCTATACCTCATAACTCATAAAAAACATAACGCCACACAAATGTGGCGTCAGTTGTTTATCTGCAGTGTTTTTTGAACACCCCGACACAATACGATTCACGCTCTAATATTTTAATCGCATCAGCATGAAGTTCTGCCATATCGTAACCCTTAGAAATTGCCGTTGCAATTGTAAGACTATTATCCGGGTCTTTGTTGTCAACAAGGGTAACATCGCATCTGAGTCCATGTTCTATTGTCTCAAACTCAATATGACAATGGAAGAGGTTTGTGTATTCGGGTTCAAGTATCTCAATCTGATAAATGTGGACGGTTTTCATTTTAAAACTCCTTTATTTGTTTTATTATTCTGCAGCATTAAATCCAAGTCGTGGCTATCTGCTACTGTTATAATTATGTCAGATAGCCCTATCCGATAACTCGAAATTTTGATTCTTGTTCATTTCAAATTTAATCGACGTTTCAATGCTCCAAGTATCAGGTGAACCAAAAGTTTTCTGATAAGCTTGAAGGTTAATCTCTTTATTAGCATTCCTGGCCCACCATCTTTTACTGCTTTCAAATATTCTTTTTGTAACCTTTGAATTTATGCCCCTTTGTAAATCTCCGTAATATTTTACAGCCTCATAATATCTGTCCTGAAGTTCTCTACAAAAAGCAGGCCCGTTGATGTAATGTTTGCAATTAAGTTTTCCGTCTGCCATAGGTATAACCACAGCGTGAATATGAGGGTTCCTTTCATCCCTATGTAACGTAACAGAGACCACATTGTCTATACCAAAAGTATCAATTAAGAACTGAGTAGAAGCCATACTCCAGGCTTTAATATTTTCATCAGGTACACAGCCTGGGGTATAAGCAAAAACAAATTCCAGACCCAACACAGCATTCTTCCTAGGCTTGGTACCGTTTAGCTTGTTTTTCAGAATCTGGTTAAATGTTTTATTCTGATAGTTTTCTTTAATTGGTTCGGTTAGAATATTAATGTTTTTCCTTTCCGGATGCGATAGCGTTTTTATATCAACCTCACGCCTTATATGTCTCATCACCCCATTGCCCATACTGGCTGATTTGATCTTACTGAACCTCATTATAGCGTAGCCCATACTATTTACACTCCCTTTTAAAAAAATAAAAGGACGAGTGTAATCTCGTCCTTTCAATAGTAGTATGTAATTTTTAATGAGCCTGCAACCGTAAAAAGTGAGTGTAACCCACTACACTTTTGCTTCGCAAAAGAGTGGGCTCCTGCGGAGGGCTATTATGTAAACTCTACATTATTCCGAATAATACAGACCGTTGTTCCGAATAATAGCTGTGGCGTTATTCCAAATATAAAAAGACGACAGGATACTCTCCTATCGCCTAAAAATCAATATTATTCTCTTACTTAATTAAAGCATATCCCCAAGACTTGCCTAATCTTATCTTTTGAAGCTTACCTTCTTCTACCATTTTAGCAAGAATGCGATTCGCTGTAGCTGAAGACACATTAAACATCTGACGGATGTCTGCATTGGAAATGCAATCATTTTTGTCAAAGAATTTTTCAATTTTGTATGACCGCAAATCATTACCTGACATATTTTGAGTAACAACAGTAGTTTCAACAGCTTCTTCAAGAGCCTCCTGAATAGCAGATAACATAAATGTGATAAACGCCGTAGATTCGCCCTCAAAGTTAGATTTATTAATAGCTCTATAGTACTCTTCCTGGCGGTCGTGGATTATAGATTCTATTGGAATCCAGGCAAACATCGGTTTCCATTGTGTCAACAACAAAGTATGCCATAAGCGTCCAATTCTGCCGTTACCATCAGCGAAAGGATGTATCAGTTCAAACTCATAGTGAAATACACAACTTTTAATCAGCATATGAATATGGCTATTTTCTACCCACTCTAAAAGTTCATAAACAAGATCGGGTACATAGGCAGGCAGTGTGCCCATATGGAGAACTTTACCTTGTTTATCTACAACACCAACGGGGCCGGATCTGAAACAACCCGACTCTTCTACTAATTCTCTGGTCATAACACCATGAGCTTTTAACAAATCATCAACAGAGTAAGGATTGAGCCTTTCCATCATTTCATATATCTCGTATGCATTCTTGACCTCTGCAATATCTTTGGGCGGTGCAATAATTCTTTTACCATTAAGTACAGCGGTAACCTGTTCTAAGCTTAAAGTGTTTTGCTCAATGGCTAATGAAGAATATATGGTACGAATTCGGTTGGAGCGTCTGAGGGTAGGGTTGGTTGATAAACCCTGCGTAGCATTGACTTGTCCGACCAATTCAGCAATCTGAGTAATCGCATCTAAAATTTCATTTGTTATTTCAAAGGGTGGTTTTTCGTTATGCATTATTTTCACCTCAACGCTATTATATCACTTCATCACTCATTTATCAATAGCAAATGAGCGACGAAATGAGTGATGAAAATATTTTTTATGATATTAGTTGTTGTTATTTTTGAACTATGATACAATAGTTTTCAAAGCAGAAACGCCTATTATAATTAACACTAAAACATAACAAATTATAATTTTCTTTATATTTAAAAAATCTTGATTTGTGATACCATTGGGATATTAACTAAAACACCTTATAAACAAAGAATTTTCCATACCGAAGCAAGATAGATTAATTCTATGTGCTCAACACACTAAAATCGCCTCGGATATTTCCGAGGCGATTAACTTTAAGTAAAATTTTAAATTAAGTTTAACTCAAACCATATCACTTCCCAAAAACAACATTTTATTGTTTTTGGGAAGTTGTTGTTCGCTTAGCTAGGGAAGCCCTATTCATTCAACAACCAGTCAGCTACATCGATGATTTTTATTCCCTCATATAGATACTCTGGATTTCTTGTCCTTGCTATTATCATTTTTGGATACGCATCTTGAATTTTAAGCAAAGGTTCTGTTTCACGTTTAAAAGTTTCGGGAAGTGTTATATTATCAGAAACCTGAATATAAATTTTTTCACTTCTTTTCAATGCAACAAAGTCAATCTCTTTTTTATATAATACCCCAACATAGACTTCATATCCTCTTCTAAGCAGTTCCATTGCAACTATATTTTCAATCACTCTACCACTATCTAAATTTTTTGTACCAAGTTTAGCGTAACGGAAGGTATGATCACTTAAATAATATTTGTCGTTGGAAGTAAGATACTTTTTACCTTTAATATCATATCTGCGAAATTTATAAAAAGCAAAAGCATTACAAAGATAATTCAAATAATTTCCAACTGTTTTGTGGTTGATTTTATCTTTATTTGATGTTAATGTATCTGTAATACTTCTTGCTGAAGTTAAATTAGATACATTGTCCATCAAGAACAGAGACAACCTTTCCATTAAAACTGGATTTTTAATTTTATACTTTTGGCTAATATCTCTCAGAATCAATGTATCAAAAACATTTTCAATATAATCAAATTTATTTTCTGGTTCTTTATACAGATATGAGCCTGACATTCCCCCTTCAATCATATATCTATCAAAAGCAGCATATTTGTCTGTCAAACCAAAGTAATTAACATACTCAGCAAAGGAAAACGGATAGACCTTAATTTCAAAAGTTCTTCCTGTAAATAACGTCGCTAAATCAGAGCTCAACAAAAAGGCATTTGAGCCTGTAATGTAAATATCATACATTTCAGTTGCATGTAAATTGTTTATGCACAGTTCAAACTTATCGCACATTTGGATTTCGTCAATTAAAACAAAATTATCCTCACCCTCTATATAGTTGTCTTCAATATACTTATTGAGGGCAGTATGTTCTTTAAGATGATCATATTTGGTTAAATTAAAATTGATATGAATAATATTGGCATTAGGATTATTTTGCTGTACATAAGCTTTGAATGCTTCCAGTAATTTTGATTTACCAGATCTCCTTACACCTGTCAGCACCTTAATATCCGGTGTACCAATAATATTTATCATTTTGTTCAGATAATTACTTCTATCGATTAGCTTCATATTTATTCACCTCGTTGGTATTATTATACCACACCCATTTCCCAAAATCAATATTATTTTATTTTTGGGAAGTGATGATTTACGCCAACGCTCTATAATGTAGTTTTAAATAACCTTTCTTCTGTTGCAATTCAGGAAGCGATTTATGTTGGTGATACCGAAAAACTAAAAAAACATCTGCATAAATTCCTTATGCAGACTGTAAGCAACTTCGATACTTCTGGCGAAAACTTCTACCATGGTCTCATATTAGGTATCTGTGCGATGGTAGATAATAAATATATAGTTTCTTCAAACAGAGAATCAGGCTATGGCAGATTTGACATTCAACTTATGCCAAAAGCAAATTCAAAACTTCCCGGTATTCTTATTGAATTAAAGGCAGAGAAATTTGTTTCCGAAGATGAACTCAAGAGATTAGCAAAAACGGCTATTGATCAGATTAATGAAAAGCAATATGAAACCGAAATGAGAACAAAAGGCATAAATAATATTATCAAATACGGCATTGCTTTTTCGGGTAAGAATGTAGAAATTGCAGTGGAGTAAATAATTCTATATATAGAAAACAAGGACCTCGACGAGGTCCTTGTTTTTGTTTGTTTTAATAGTGTTTTGCTCCACACTCACAAACCGGCTGTATCTTAAACAACTTAAAGAAGAAACGAAGTATCTTCCAGATGAAGTTATTCTTGTGGCACATATGCGAGCAGTTATTTACTTTTTGGTCTCCACAATCCTTGCAGACACCATTTTCATAACTATGACCCTTGGCAGAAATAGTCTTTATTTCAGAATATGAACATCTTGAACAAGTTGCTTTTTCAGTACCACTTTCTGTGCAAGTAGAATCTTTTGTTACAACATATGCACTCATACTGTGACCGAGTTTTGATGTTTCGTTAGCCTCATAGCTATACTGACAAACTGTGCAAGTGTAGGTTGTGTAACCATTTGCTGTACAAGTTGCCGCTGTTACAGCTGATGTATAGTTGTGTGAAAGTTTAGCTGTTTCAGTCTGTTTAACTATAATTTCACCGCAAACTGAACACTTCTTACCTTCTGTAAGACCGACATTAGAGCAAGTCGCATTAACAGCAGGAAGTATTTCTTCTGTGTGAGGAGGCTTACCGATAGTTGTCTGTGCCACTATTGTAACGCCACAAGCATCACAATGTGAGCCCTCTGTCAGACCTGTTGCTGAACAGCTTGCAGATACAGCAGAATCTATTACGATGTTCTTGTGATTATTTAAATCAACTTCACCATAAGCAATTGAACATCTGCTACATACCGCCTGATCTTTACAGTTCGCTATACCACCTGTATGACCAAGGTTTGTTGTTTCATCTGCAACATAGCCATCCTGGCAAACAGAACAGGTATATGTAGTGTAACCACCATTTTCACAAGTAGGCTCTGTTGTTACACCCACATAATTATGACCACCTGACTCGATTACTTCACCGGTTTTTATTGTTTCGTTACAAACTTCACAGATTACATCACCTGTGTAACCGGATTCATTGCAAGTTGCATCTGACTTATTGATAGTCTTTTCTGTGTGACCTGTAGCATCTGTGATCTGTGTTTCAATATAACCACATTCTACACATACGCGTTCAGCCAGACCATTTTCCGTGCATGTAACCTCAACCACTGTTGACCAATCACCGAAATTATGAGTTTCACAATCTGATACTGAAAGATTAATGATTTCCATTATATCTTCACAAGTTTCGCAACATTTAACCGCAAAACCATCGTACTTGGCAGTAGGATTAATAATAACTCTCTGCTCATTGCTTGCTTTACACTCATGCTGTTCAACAACTGTGATATCATAGGTATAGGTATTGCCTTCACTGTCTTCGATATAAAGAGTACCACCATTTGTATTCTCAGGAGTTAGTGAAATAACACCCTGACCTGTAAAAGTAAGCACACCATCTTCAAATTTAGCAGTTTCATTATTACATGAAAGAGTATACGTATCATTATTTGCAAGAGTTCTTAAACGACCCTTCTGATTTTCAACATAGTATGCTCTGAATGTCACAGCTCCTGTTGCATCTTTAGCCTGGAATTGCTTGATTTCATGTTCAACAGCAATGAGTTCTCTCTTGATATCATCATAATTTAGAGGATCATCAAGGCCAGGAATTAAGGCAGCCGCACTCGGTAACTCTTCATAAAAATCTTCGTAGGCCTCGGCAAATATAGCCTTACCAATATTGTTCAAGTATGAACTCATATCCGAAACACCAAAATAACGAGGTCCGCCTGGGATTACAGAATATGACCACGGAATCGTAGTTGTATTACCTTCAAAATTGTCATTATATAAAACTCTTGCTAATGTGAACTTGACCGGTAACGCAGAAATCAATGTTCTTATTGAATTAAATACATTAAAGTTTTCAACCTCTTCATCAGTAATCGGATCCATAAGAGATTTTTCCAATGCTAATACATCTTTTAACACATCAGAAACATCATCAAATGATGAGTTTTTAAGCCATTCGGCAGGATCTTCTGTAATAGCATTAAGAGTCGCTGATAAACCTGTATTTGTTAGTTTAGCAATAGCATCAAAGGTTTTATTACCACTCTCCATATATTTCTGCAGACTAGAAATTTTAGAATGTAACGTTTTAAATAAAGTAGCTTTGTTTCCAGCAATCGAAGTATAGTCACTTGCCCCTATGAAACTACCAATTGCAACTGAACAACCAGATATCGCTTTCACAAAATCGCTTGCAATTTCCATTCCAGCCATAACTGCCTTAAATCCATTAATGAACTGTTCCGCAGCATTTACTTTCTGAATCATTTTATTTATTTGATATTCCATTAATTTGGAATCAAACATAATATTGATATCGAGCTCAATAACTATCTTGTCACCAGGTTTAAATTCCGGAACAAATTTGTACCAAGAAGGATCTGATGCACTCATATATACTTCATCTTCTCTATGACCATCAGAATAATATGTAACCCTACCTTGCTCTATATAAGTTATGCGATGAGTTACATTATACAGAGTAATATCAGATACATTTGTAAGTGTAATTGTTACCGGATAATCTTCGCCATAGTAAGCTGCGTTCGGAAATTCAAAATGCAATCGAAGTGCATCGCCAGCCCAAACCTGGAGCTGTTTATCAGCGATAAATACATCATGAATTTCTTCTTCAAATGGCATCACCATACCTTCAAGAAGAGCCTCTATACTATAACTGCCTGCCTTGTCGCCTCTTACATACCAATGAACTGATTCGCTTCCACCTTCGGCTATATTGCCGATTTCCTGACTAAGTGTCTGCTCTCCTTCTACCATATCCGCTAAAGACAAACCTTCCGGAAGAGTGAGTGTAGCTGTCAAGTCTTCAAGAGTATCAGTCATTGAATTATTAACAACAAGCATCTCAACGTCAAACATCTCCTTAAGCCATTTAACTTCGCCACGGATAATTAAGTAGAAATATTCAGATACAGGATAAACAACTACAGATTCTTTGCCTTCTGATTCAGGACGATAATAATAACCTCCGCCACCAGAGCCACCGCCAGGAATCCAGAAGCCAGTACCAGTACCACCAGCACCACCGGCACCGCCACCAGTACCACCACCTACAATTTTTCCTGCTCCATTCATATAATAGAAGAAGCTTATCCAATCTATTTCCGGAACAAACTCAAGACGTAATTCATACTTATATGTATGTTGATTATCAGGATCACTTACATCGATACCTGCATCAACAATTTCATCATATGTCATACGCTCATGGGTAATCTCAACATCATATGTATTAAGATCACTCAAACCAATCTTAGGAATTACATTTAAACCTGATTTTACATTAATTGTAAGATTTCTAGTGAGACAACCTTTAGCATAAGTGGATATTGTCTGCTTGCCTACTGGAAGAATGATACTAACATTACCATTTTCATCAGTAAAGAAAGTGTTTTCTCCATCTTTAACAGTTGAAATAAATATACTTGCACCCTTTATTGGTTCAAGAGTTTGTGCATTAACTACAGTAAAGTTAGCAAGACCATAATTAGCGTTTTCTTCAATATCGATGACAACTCTATCTATACTTTCTTTTATAGTTTTGCCACAACCTGAACATTTTTTCTCTTTGGTGCCAGTAGCAAGCACTGTTGCTTCTTTTACCACGTACCAATCGCTATAGCTATGATCTGTTGCAGGGATAATTTTAATTACAGTTTTGTTACAATCTTTACAATTACCCTCTTCAATTCCACTCTCTTTACAACTTGGATCTTTTGTTTCTATCCACTCATCACATGTATGTATATGGGAAAAATGTAAATTCGCATTCAAAAGTGAGTTATTATTATTTGATACTGATATTAAATCCCACTCTTCTTTTGCACCTTCATAGTACACATCATTAAGATTTTCACATCCATCAAAAGCATAAGAGCCTATATTTTTTACACTTTTTGGAATATTTACCATAGTAAGTGATGTTAAGTTTCTGCAAATATATCCTGGTATCTTTGTTGCACCATCTTCAAAATTGACCAAACTAAGGTTATCACAGCCACCAAACGCTCCGTTACTTCCAACACTGCTCAATGTTGTTGGTATTGTTACTTCTGTCAATGAATCACAATTATAAAACACTGCATAACCCAACGTCTCAAGTCCTTCATTGAGTTTTACTTCCTCAAGATTTGTGCAACCACTAAAAGCACCGTCGTTTATTTTAGTTAAGCTTTCAGGGAACTCTACGCTCTTTAGACCTGTACAGCCATCAAACGCATAAGATGATATGCTAATTAAACTTTTGGGT
>JAZQZO010000420.1:0-3105 GCA_045634065.1 Acutalibacteraceae bacterium | reverse complement strand
CTTAATATGTTGGATGCTGAGCTTTCACGAGTGATAGACTATGAGCTCGATGATGATAACGAAAAGACCAACCATGCTCTTGTAACAAGCCTCATTCAGGTGCTTGATGATGTTGACGAAGCAATTGAATTACTACACGGCGATGTGGTATGAATATTTCATTGACCTCTTTATGTCTAAGCAACTCCATAAACGTCTTAAGACTTGATTAGATCATATGAGTATACTTTAGACTACGTTGAACTATATTTGTTGTCTACGGAATGTTTTTTGGTTACATTTAATTTTTTCAGCAGCAATCTTACATAATATTATTAAGTTGTCATATAGTTATAAAGAAAAGAGCCTCAGATCTGATTTTTCAGATTTGGGGCTCTTTTCGATATGATAACAATACGATTATAAAAGGCTCTAGAATAGCTCTTCTACAGAAATTATCAATTCATTAAATATTTCTCTTAATTTATCACTCATAATTAAATCCAAATCTTTAAATATGATTTCGCCATTAGACTCCTTAATAATTGAACGACACATTCCATTATAAGCAGTTACTCTCCACAAGTATTTATCTACAACCTCTGTCTCTTTGTTCCTAAAAACACAATCTATAATCTCTTCCCTCTTTTCCTTAAACACCTTTTTTAGAGAATTAAGGATTTCTTCTTTACTATATTCATCCTTATGATTGACATCAACAATATCAAAGAATGTAACAATGTAAGGGTTTAAGCAAATATATCCATCCAAATCTTTGTGATATAGAATATCCTCTTCATTAATTTTAATATCTTTATCTATAATTATCCTTGCATATTTAGCTTGTTTTTCAAGTCTACACCCTTTAACAACTGCTGGACCAAAAGTTGTCCCTTTTGTGTGGTAATATTTTCCTTTAACTATACTACCTCTAAACAATAGATTAAGTTCACTTTTCAAATATGCTTCAGCGAGATTAATCGGAATAACAAGTTTCTCTATATCTCTAGAAGTGATTATGATAGTATCAGAAAAAAACGAAACTTCAACTTCTAACTGTGACTTTTATTATATTGAAGCACTGAAACTGTATTGCAGTAACTCTGATATGCAAATACCTTCCAGCTTTAAATTAAAATTTGGAAATGGAGAAAGTTAACAGAAAGGAAGAAGAAAAAATGACGACAAAACTATTCTATGATGCAGAAGACATTATGGAAATTATGAGAATAAAAAAGAGCTCAGCTTATAAGCTAATAAAGGAGCTTAATGAAGAATTGAACGATAAAGGTATTCTCACTCAGGGCGGCGTTGTAAGAGCTGACTACTTCAGAGAGAGAGTTTATATGTAACACATAAAGCCTGTCATCGTAAGATGTCAGGCTCTTTCAATCTTATAAAAAATTACAAAAAAATGTTAAACGGGCAATAAAAATAATAACAAAAAGCCCTGCGAAGTCCCTGCAGACAAGAAAGGTAATTTAACATGAAACTATAATTAACTTGCTTCAGCCTTAGCTATTTCCCTTTTAATTTCTCTGTAAACCGTCATACGCATTGTAAGGTAGCAGGCAGCACCGCCGAAGACATTGGAAATCGGCTCGGCCATAAATACACCCATAACGCCAAAGCCCCATCTCGGAAGCAACAGCGTAAGGGGTACCACAATAATAGCCTTGCGAAGAAGTGAGAAAAACACAGCGTGCTTTGCATCGCCCAAAGCCTGGAAGGTTGACTGACCTGCAAACTGCAAGGACATAAACACAAAGCCGAAAAAATAAACCTTCATCGCTTCAATGCCAAGCTCTGTCATCTGTACATCGTCGGAAAAGATACCGAACCAGAAGCTCGGAAATAATATTACAAGCAGCCACGCCACTAATGTATAAACTGTACCGATTAAGGTGTTGAAGCGGATGCCTGAGCGTACTCTGTCAAATTTTCTCGCTCCGTAATTGAAGCTGACAACAGGCTGAGCACCCGTAACGATGCCCATAACCGGAAGCATAAATATCTCACGAACAGAGTTGGTTACTGTCATAATGCCGATATATAAATCACCGCCAAATGTCTGTAAGGTGGTATTGCACGCCACTTGTACAAGGCAGGTGGTACCCTGCATAATAAAGTTTGATATGCCGAGCTTACATATATCTTTGGTAAGGCTTTTGTTAATTCTGATATTATCACGGCGTAAGGGAATAATTGCCTTTTTGCCTGTAAGAAAGCAAAGCACCCACAAAGCAGAAACAGCCTGACTGATTATTGTCGCCAAAGCAGCTCCTGCAACACCCATATCAAAACCAAAGATAAACACAGGATCAAGAGCTATATTGCATACAGCACCGATAGCAACCGACCACATGCCGATTTTCGGGAAGCCCTGGGCATTGATATAACCGTTCATACCTGTGGCAATCATTGAAAAAACTGTGCCGAGAAGATAAACATCAAGGTACTCTTTGGCATAAACATAGGACTCCTCACCTGCTCCGAAAGCAAAAAGTACAGGTTCGGTAAAAGCGTACCCTGCAACAGTTAAAATCAGAGAGCTGCACATCAGCAAAGCAAAAGAGTTGCCGAGTATCTTACCTGCAGTTTTCTCGTCGCCTTCGCCACGTTTTATGGCAAAGAGAGGCACACCGCCGTTACCGAACAAAGCAGTAAATGCCATAATAAGGGAAACAACAGGAAAGGTAAGTCCGACACCTGTCAGAGCCATACTGTCTCCGTCGCCCATATGACCGAGATATATACGGTCTACAACATTATAAAGTAACTGAACAAGCTGAGCAACTGTCAGAGGTATCGCCTGAGCAACGATACACTTCCATACAGGCCCAACTGAGAAGTCAGTTTTTGAGGAGTTTTTTTCAGTTGACATTTGTTTTTTTACACTTCCGTTCAAATGCTTGGTTATTTAATAATTATATCATAACACATCTACGCTTTCAACAAAAGCCAGAAAAATACCCCTGACTTTTGGTTCAGGGGTTAAGCTTTCTTTGTCGGCAAATCCAATGTCCTTTTTGAGTTAAAAATACTCTTAATTTTTTGTTTCTTCTATTTTGTCAAACAGGGGGGAACATGCTATTGTAACTTTCCACGGAACAACTGAGCTTTCGG
>JAZQZO010000419.1:0-2071 GCA_045634065.1 Acutalibacteraceae bacterium | reverse complement strand
ATATTTATCATGCATGTAGTGGATAACGTTCAGTGTATTAACATAAACTTCTGCTAACCATTCCATCATTGCATCATATTTTCTCATTACTTCGTTATAATCTAAGTATTCAGAAGTAATTGGTGTAAATTCAGGACCAACCTGTTTCTTAGAAACTTCGTCTACACCACCGTTGATGGAGTAAAGAAGACACTTAGCAAGGTTAGCTCTTGCACCGAAGAACTGCATTTCTTTACCGAGTCTCATTGATGATACACAGCAAGCGATAGCATAGTCATCACCGTGTGTGAATCTCATAAGGTCGTCGTTCTCATACTGGATTGATGAGGTTTCAATTGACATCTTAGCACAGTAGCGCTTGAAGTTGTCGGGGAGCTTGACTGACCAGAGAACTGTGAGGTTGGGCTCGGGAGCAGGGCCAAGGTTGTGGAGAGTGTGAAGGTAACGATATGACATCTTTGTTACAAGGTGTCTGCCGTCGATAGCTACACCGCCGATTGATTCGGTTACCCACTGGGGGTCACCTGAGAAGAGAGCGTTATATTCGGGTGTACGAGCGAACTTAACAAGACGAAGCTTCATAATGAAATGGTCAACCATTTCCTGAATTTCTTTTTCTGTGAATACGCCGTTTCTGATGTCACGCTCAGCATAGATATCAAGGAATGTTGATGTACGGCCAAGTGACATAGCTGCACCGTTCTGCTCTTTAACTGCAGCAAGGTAGCCGAAGTAGAGCCACTGGATAGCTTCCTTTGTGTTCTTAGCGGGCATAGAGATGTCGTAGCCGTAGCTGGCAGCCATACTTTTGAGTTCCTCAAGAGCACGGATCTGCTCTGAAAGCTCTTCTCTGTCACGGATAACCTGTGAACACATAGCTGAACGAGTTCTTGCCTTCTGTTCTGCTTTATCTTCGATAAGTCTGTCTACACCGTAAAGAGCAACTCTTCTGTAGTCACCGATGATACGGCCACGACCGTAAGCGTCGGGAAGGCCTGTAATGATGTGGCTTGAACGACAAGCTCTCATTTCGGGAGTGTAAGCATCAAATACACCTGCGTTGTGAGTCTTTCTGTGAGTTTTGAAGAACTCGCTGATTGCGGGGTCTACTTTATAGCCGTTATCTGCACAAGCTTTTTCTGCCATACGGATACCGCCATAGGGCTGAAGTGAACGCTTGAAAGGTTTGTCTGTCTGGAAACCGACAATCTTTTCTTTGTCTTTATTGAGGTAACCGGGACCGTGTGATGTGATGGTTGAAATGATATGTGTATCCATATCAAGTACGCCACCCTTTTCGCGTTCCTGTCTTGTTAAATCCAATACCTGATCCCATAATTCGAGAGTATCCTCAGTGGGATCTTCAAGGAAAGATTCGTCGCCGTCATAGGGAGTGAAATTGTGTCTGATGAAACTTCTTAAATTGATTTCATTGACCCAGGTTCCGTGTTCGAAACCTTCCCATCCTTCGTAAATTCTTTTGCTCATAATTATATCTCCTGATCTTTAAATTTTCACGGCTCTATTATACAACAAAACTTTCATTTTTTGAATGGAAATTTTTGATTTTTTTCATTTTTGTTAAGCTGTATAAAAAAATAGTGGAAACTTGGCATTTTTATCTATAAGTTTACGAATTTAGAGGAAAAAACAGAGAGAAATAAGGCCTGTTTTTACTGTTATTTTTCTTTTCTGTAAAAGAGTAAAGACGGCGTCAGCATTTCACTGATTTTAAGCAGTAAATCAGAAAAAGGCAAAAGCATAAGAGTTGAAACTACATTGAACATAATATGGAAAAGAGAAATTCGCATACTGTCGTTTTTAGCGAAGAAGAACAGATCGGTAAATGGAATAAACTCCATAGCTGCAAGAAAAATTATTGTGCCTATGATGTTGAAAAGAAGGTGTATAACCGAAACCTGCTTTGCGGTTTTAGATGTGCCGGCCGATGAAATTATTACGGGAATAACAGCACCGATATTCTGACCGAGAATTATATAAAAAGCTGTGGTCAGAGGTATAATTCCCTGCATTGAAAGAGCTTGGAGAATGCCGACTGTAGCAGATGAAC
>JAZQZO010000418.1:0-5268 GCA_045634065.1 Acutalibacteraceae bacterium | reverse complement strand
GTATATACTGCCCTTTCAGGTAACTATCAGCACTATTTTGCAAACACAGGTAAGAGTGACGCTACCTATTATGCAAGAACATACCAGAACTTTAACGACAGAGGGGCATGGCACACACTTAAAATTGTTGCAGACTTCTCTGAAGAGAGTTCAAAAGACAACTGGAACACAGTAAGAACTTACTATGATGGTGTTCTTTTAACAGGTAATTATACTGCTAAAACTCCGACTTCAACTTATGTTATCACTGATGAAGCTCCATACGAATTAGGTGATAACATCTATGACTTTGCAACATCAGCACCGCCTACAGACACAACTCCTTATCCTTCAAGATTTGTAAGAATCTATGGTTGGGCGTTCTCTGCAAGAAACAGCACATCTAAAACTGAATATGACGGTAAAGCAGTTTATTACATCAACAACTTCAAAGCTTACTGGATTGATGAATTGGAAGTTGAATCAATTGAAAACGCTGATAACTACGTAGACGGCGAGATTACAATCAACTTTAACTCGGAAATCAAAACTGATGTAGAAAAATTCACACCTGCGTACTCAACAAGTTATACACAGTCAAGATACAAATTGACAGATAAAGTTTCAAAGAATTACAAAGACCTTATCTGGGTTGTTGATACAAACGGAAACGTAATTGAAAACGCTCTTACAGACGTGAGACTTTCTGACAACAAGAGAGCTCTTATCATTAAACCAAATATGGAAGTACTCTGGGGCGGAAGAACATACAAAGTTGCAATCGACCCACTCTTTACTGACGTATTCGGTCAGGCGTTCACAGGAAATGTTACATCATATCCAAAAACTCATTACGTTGAATTTACAACTGCTAAAAACGACAGCCTTTCTATTAAATCTGCATCAGCAAACTTAACCACAGCAGGAGAAGCGGCTACAAATCTTACACTTGTGAACCTTTCAGGCACAGCTAAAACTGCATTCTTGGCAGTTGCAGTTTATAACAAAAATCACGAAATGATTGGTATCTGGACAGGTGACGTTACAGTTCCTGCAAATAGCGAAATCACTCAGGATATGATTATTTATATTCCTGGTTACGCGGCAAACGATGTTGCATCTGTAAAAGCACATCTTTGGAGCAGTTTTGAAGATATGGTTCCATATCAGGCTGCAGAAACAATCGGATTTTAATACGGGGGTGGAGAAATGAGAAAGATCAAAAATATTGTAAGTATTTTACTTGCATTTGCAATGATGTTTTCGATGGTGGTTTCACCGTCGGCACTTGTCATCAAAGATTATGACAATGTAACTTCTGCTTACGGCGACCGTGCGGTTGTTATGGGTAAAGCACCTGAATATGCAGATGAATTAGTAAGTGTACTGCTCCTTGAAGGAGACGGCACAAACGCTACTGCTGACGATATCCTTTATATGGATACCGTTCAGGCAGATAAAAATGGTTATTACGAAGTAAAGCTCGGTTACAAAGGCTTTGAAGTTGAAGCCGGCAAAGTTTCAAACTGCGTTTTAAGAGTAAGAGCAGGCGCAGAAGATATTACAGATTCTGTAATTTCTGCTGAAGTTAAAAAATCTGATATGCTCGCAGTTGAGCTTGAAACAGATCTTTCAGAAACTTCTGCAAGTGCAGTAGCTCAGCTTAACAACCTTTACGGTTTAGAACTTGACGCAACAGTTATGATTGCGGCTTATGATGAAAACAACAAACTTTTAGGCGTTAAAACAAAAGAAGCGTTTGTAACAGACGAAAATGCAAGCATTTCGGTTTTATACGAAAACGTTCCTACTGTTGACCGTCTTGTGGCTTATGTTTGGGATTCAACAGTTTCACTTGTTCCTTACATGGAAGGCAAAGCTATTGAAATTCCAAATGCTATCAAAGACCTTGTAATTCACCCTGGCAGCGACGAAACTATGAGACGCTTCACATGGTACAACATTCAGGAAACAACAGGTGCTCAGCTTCAGTATGCTTTGAAAGAAGACTACATTGCTGACGGCGGATTTACTGAAGAAAATTCAACAATCGTTGAAGGCAGAACTGAAATTCCTTATATGAACACTGTTGATTTAAGCTGTAAAGCTGAAATCGAAGGCTTGGAACTTG
This sequence comes from Acutalibacteraceae bacterium, assembly GCA_045634065.1. Lineage (GTDB taxonomy): Bacteria > Bacillota > Clostridia > Oscillospirales > Acutalibacteraceae > UBA6857. The sequence continues at coordinate 3,158 of JAZQZO010000418.1, read as the reverse complement.
GTACAGAATATGTTTACAGAGTAGGTAGCGCTCACGCATTTGACGAAAATGTTTACTCATTCAAAACACACGAAGTTGAAGACAGACAGGTGTTTGCTATCGTTTCTGATATTCATAACACAATGAAAAACTTTACTTCACTTGAAGATGAAGAAGCTGCAAAGAGAATTAAATATACATCTAACATCTACAACAGCATTATGAAAATCTATCCTGAAACACAGTTTATCGTTTCAGCAGGTGACAATATGAGTATCGGTGGTAACGGATACACAGTTGACGATTCAAACAAAGAAAGCTATCGTGTAATTCAGGAACTTGAAATGGATCAGCTTTTTGCTCCATCTATTTTCAGAAGAGTTCCATTTATCTCAGCTACAGGTAACCACGAAACAATGGATATCGGTAAGCCACACGGCGGTGTTACAAAGTATCACTACAACGTGCCAAATGATATGTATAACGAATATGGTGTAATCGGTTCATATGTAAATACAAATCAGATTGGTAACTGGTGGTTCAGAAACGGCGATGTTCTTGTAATTAGTATTTTGTTGCACAAAACATCATCACAGGCTGCTTACAAAAATGTTTCTGTAGCGGCAAACAAAGCGTATATCGAAGCGGCATTGGAAGCAAACCCTGATGCAAAATGGAAGATTGTAATCAACCACGTTCCTGCATACGGCTCTGTTGTTCACACAGGTGAAGAACACAAACAGAGAGATTTGTTTGCAGAGCTTGACCTTGATAATCTTGATATTGATGCAGTTATTTCAGGTCATCAGCACGCATACTCACGTTCAAAACAGCTTCTTACAAATAAGTACGAAGATACTGAAATATTTGATTTTATAAGTGAAGGCGTTGAGCTTGAAATGATGAAGCCTAAAGTAGTTGAAGGCGCAATCATTGACGGCGTAGATGCAAACGGAAATCAGTATGATACTGCAATTGATCCTGAAGGTATAGTTCATATTGATGTGCCATCAGTTACAAACAGATCACACAGCGAAATGGCTATTGACTTTGCTGATTTCATCGAAGCACACGGTATTTCAGACACAAGTAAAGCAGTATGGCCTGATCAGACATCTATACCTGTTGCAGAACTTGGAGATGTAATTAATGTTCAGCCACCTTCAATGCTTTTCGTAACAGTTGAAAAGAATGATGATGGTTCAGAGCAGATGAAATTTGAATATGTTCACAGCGGTGCAAACACATCAAATGAATCAGACAAATTTGAAATTTTAGATACTTACACCATCAAAAAAACTAAATAATAATATCCAAACCTGGGCATAGCAAAAAGCCTCTCAATGTGAGAGGCTTTTTATTGCTTCAAATATTTGTAAGGCCACTTTATCTTTTGAGTGTGCCTTTTAATTTGTCATAGGTTTGTCATAGATTATTTGATATAATCGATATGCTGATTAAAAATAGTTTAACAGAAAGAAGGAAATAGAAATGCCGGGCATTGGAAAAAGATTATTTGCCCCTATTAACTATGCCAGAACACTCCCCGTTTACTTATGCGTGTTGTGTTCTAAACACAAAAAACTGGTTGAAATGGATGTTGCAAGGTGGAATCAGATAAAAGAATTAGACTTTAATCTTTTTGAATCCATAAATTGGTATATGACATATTTCCCTGAGTTCAGAAATCTTATTATGCACAGACTGAAAAATCCATCGCGAACATTAGTTGCTATGATGCATTATGTTATTGCCCGAATTTTATGGAAGCCTATGGACAGTTTATACATATACACAGAGGATATCGGTGGCGGTTTGTTTATTCAACACGGCTTTGCAACAATTATAACCGCAAAGAAAATAGGCGAAAACTGCAGAATATATCAGCAGGTAACAATCGGGTATAAAAACGGAACTTGCCCACCTGTTTTGGAAGATAACGTTGCAGTTACATGTGGTGCAAAAGTTCTTGGGGACATAACAATGCATTCGGGTAGCTTGGCTGCAGCAGGTGCTGTTGTTGTAAAAGATGTTCCTGAAAATGCCATTGTAGCAGGCGTTCCTGCAAAAGTTACCGGGTATAAAGATGAAAATAACCTTGATTTTCAAGGGTAAATTTATATAAATATCCATAGCAGCATTTGCGGCTATGGATATTTTTTGCTTTGGGAAGTGTTGGGACTGATATAAAAAATTAAGCAGATATTGATTTTGTTATATCACTTTTTGAAAAATTGTGCTATAATTAAAGCAAAATACTTTTATAAGGAAATTTGTGCCCATGAGAATACAAAAATTTATTGCAGATTGCGGCCACTGCTCAAGAAGAGCCGCTGAAGTTCTCGTAGAACAAGGTAAGGTCATTGTCAATAATCAGCCTGCAACTATCGGTATGGATATTGATCCCGAAAACGATCGCGTGGTTTGCGAGGGAAAAAGACTTCATCTTAAAGTTTGCGAAAAGCAGTACTTTATGTTTTACAAGCCAAGAGGTGTTATCACTTCGATGAAGGCTCAGGACGACAGAAGTGTTGTCGGTGAAATGATAAAAAATATCAAAGGCAGAGTTTATCCTGTCGGCCGTCTTGACAGAGACAGTGAAGGTATTCTTATACTTACAGACGACGGTGAAGCAGCTCTCCGTATGACTCATCCCCGTTATCATGTTAACAAAACATACCGTGTAACCGTTCGCGGCGACGTTTCCGAAAGTCAGCTTGAAAAGCTTCGTAACGGTGTTCAGCTCGAAGACGGACTTACTAAGCCCGCAACAGTTGTTATTCAGTCTCAGGCGTCTGAAAAGGGCGAAACAGAGGATACGGATCTTTATGTTGCAGACAATGTAAAAATCATTAAAACAGCTCTTCACATGACTATCAGCGAGGGTAAAAACCGCCAGATCCGCCGTATGTGCGAAGCTGTTGGTCTTGAGGTTATGCTTCTTAAACGTATTGCTGTCGGCGAAATTCTTCTTGGCAGACTTAAACCCGGCGAATACCGTCCTATGACCGAAAATGAAAAAGAAAGACTTCTTAAAAGTATCGGTCTTACATATGTTGCACCTGAAAAGAAAGCTAAACCTGTTGTTGAAACAAAACACGGCAAACCTGTTCACCGTCACGGCAGAGAAAAATCTATAAACGAACGTCGCTTTATCAAACAGGTAAAGAAACTTAAAT
>JAZQZO010000417.1:0-12426 GCA_045634065.1 Acutalibacteraceae bacterium | reverse complement strand
CACCTTTAGTTATCGCTGACGGAGATGACGCCAAAGCAGTACGCTTTGACGCTCTTATGTATGGCATAGAGCTTGCTTATCTTGTAGGCAAAAAATATACAAGAGCAAGAAGTGATTTGTTCAAATGCGTTAAAGGAGTAGCTTCAATTGCGGCTAATATTCCTGAAATAACTGCAAAGAAAGATATTATAGAAAAGATTCTTAGAACAGATTATGTGGATACTGCCGGCATCAATGAGTTTGAGCACATACGTCAAAATCTTAGAGATTTGATTAAGTACATTCCTATAGTACATAAAGTCATCAATGTTGATATTGACGATGAAATTATTTCTATTGACTGGAATGATTCTGACTTAGATAACGATGACTTGCAGAACTACAAGGCTAAAGCCGAATATTATATCAGACAGCACGTAACTGATAATGAAGTTATTGCTAAGCTCAAGAGCAATGTGCCTCTTGACGAATATGATGTGAGAAAGCTTGAAGCTATACTCTGGGATGAAATCGGTACAAAGCAGGATTATGAAGAACAGTACGGAAGCAAGCCTTTGGGCGAGTTTGTACGTGAAATAGTCGGTCTTGATATGAATGCCGCAAAAGAAGCTTTCAGTGAATATCTTAACAATGCCAACCTTGATAGCAGACAGATTTATTTTGTAAACCAGATAATTGAATACATTGTTCAAAACGGTATGATGAAAGATTTGTCTGTACTGCAGGCGGCACCATTTACAGATAACGGTAGTGTTATTGAGTTGTTTGCTGACGTATCAATTCTGCAGGGCATTATAAAGGCAATTGAAAAAATTAATGCCAATGCTGCAGTGTAATATTTGTTGTTTTAAAGGGAAATAAATATGTTTAGAAGTTACCTTGCCTATTTGACTAAGCATAGCTGTTAAACAACAAATGATACATCTAAACATAACAAAGATATATGACATATCTTTGAAAAAAGGAGTCATTCTCAAAACAAATAAGTAACGATACACTCATTATACTTGATATAAAGGCAATACCCACTCCAAGCGGAGTGGGTATCTTTCTGTTAATAACCTAATTCTTTTAAACGCTTCTGCAAACTTTTTGCGTATTCTACCTCAGTTTCATAATCAGTATGATGAAGATCTATCATATAACGTTCATATTCATCAATATAAAGGTCATAGGAATCCATTAATGCCTCTAAGTATTCTGCCGGATCATCATCGTAATCTTCCATATACTCTTCTTCGTAGCCATCTATATCCCAAGAGGCTAATGTGTAAACATCACCATCAAGATCGTTATAATCCCAAAATACTATATTATCATTGAGAAGATTTGCGGTTCCGTTAGCCAGAAAAGCTAAATGACCAAATCCATCCTCACGCTCCGAATCTTTTATAAGGTATCTCAGAGGTAAATTTTCTAAGGGAATACATAATGCAGAATGTTCAGCAAATGCCTCAATAAATCGTGTGACATAGTCTTCATCATAGTCATCATTGTTATATAAGTCATCAAGACATAAAGCAAAAGCATTATAAATCTTAAGCTTTTCATAGCTTGTATATGCGTTTTCCTTGAAGTTCACAATGTGGTTTCCATCTTTTTCGGTGATATAACAATAATACTCGATATAGTTTGTTATGTAATCGGGTAAATTTGTCTCAAAGGATATGGTTGTTGTTTCAATATCGTCATGGTTAAGCTCTTTTGCAGCTCGTTCAATTTCTGCTTTTGTAACGGGTAGTGTGAGTATTCTGTCGTCTCCTAAAACATTACCCTTTTCACGAATGATTGCGTTGATGAAAAACTTTTCCATAATATTTTTCTCCTTTTTATTATTTTAGCCTAACGGCTTAATTACATAATATAACTAAAATTTAAATATAACTTAAATTTACAATGATAAGGGATTTTTAAAGAAAGGTTGAAAACGAAAAGCTTTTTTCAGTTATTGGTACACCTTATCTGTCATAATATAGATATACATAAGTAATCTCACGAATGGAGAATTTTTAACCCCTTTTATCTTTTGTTTGTGCTAAGAGCCCTGTACCATTTAGGCCAGGGCTCTTAGCTTTTGCCTGTGTCATTAGGCGTAAAAGAATTATCACGACATAAATATTATGAAAGATTTGCTCTCAAAAAATGAAAATTAAAATTTTCGATTATCAGTACACCTGAAATGTCATATTATTAGTAACCAGAACACGAATGGAGATTTTGGTAAAGATTATGAAATTAACAAAACAAAGGAGTTATTCAAAATGACAGAAGGTATAAACAAAGTAACATTAAAAGGAAAAATCTTAAATATTTACATTTCAAACGGTGGCATCGCAATAGGAAAAATCGATGTAGGCAACAGCCAACCCGATGTGGTTTTCACTAAGGAGTTCGGTGAAAATTTCTTGGGTGAGTACAAAATCGGTGACTGGATTATGCTTGAAGGCAACATCCAAAGCAGCTATTCATCTGAGCGAGGCATTCGCATATCAATTATAGCTGACAGAATTCTGCCCCTCAGCTATAGTCGAGCAAAGTACGTTAACCACTTCGAAATCTACGGAACAGTCAAAAATGTCATCAAATTTGGTGAGATGCACAAGGTTAATGTTAATGTTGTGAGCAACGGCTACGCATCTGTTGTACCGCTGACCTTTTTCGACCCGTTAGACCATAGATTAAATGCCGAGACCGGCGAGCCACTCAGATGTCAGGGTATCGTACATACCTCACAAAAACAATGTGGCGACAAGGTGAAGTATTTCCAAAACTATGTCGCCGACGGAGTATTTTAATCTTACTAAAAATAGGAGCCTTTCACACGAAGGGCTCCTGTTTTAGTGTTTAGAATTAGTATCTGACCTTAAAAATGCAAGTGTAAATTTAAAAATCCATCCGCCTTTAAAAATAAATATCAAAAGGAATCACAATTTATCCAATACTATAGTCACCTGAAAATTTTGACACATAGGTAGCTGCGACTTTTGTATAGAAAAAATTAAATAAAAAATTTATATATATTATTGTTATAAGGGTTATATTTATGAGAAAAATTAAGCTATATTCTTTTTGAGCCTATAGGCTGTAGCTTGTGATATTCCAAGTTCAATCATAATTTCCTTAATTGGCTTGTCGGGGTGTTCGTTAATGTAATTTATATTAAACTCTTTACGAAGTTGATACTCTGATTTATGGTTTGCTTTGTATTTCAAATATTTTCTTCTGTTTCGTTCTCTTTCAGCTGCTTTTTTGCGTTCTTCTGAAAAATTGCTTTTGCTTTGAGCAATATCAATAGGGGAGAAGTCGAGCATAGCAGCAATGGTTTCATATCTATAGCGATATATGGATTTTCTTTTATAGGTGGCTTTTATTATTCTGATCATTTCGTTATAAAAGCTGTTTTCTTCATCATAATATTGTTTGCAAAATTCAATGGTTTCATCCTGGGTCATAACGAGTCTGCAGTAATTTGTGAGAATATGAAAAAATGTGTTTCTCTTGCCTGTAAGACACATAGGCCCGTTTCTGATTATATAGTTATTTAGGTCGTAAATGATATTCCAACGGCTGTTAAAATCCGAGAAATTATGGTGATATGTAAGTTTATTGCAATCTATTGGTTCGTATTCGTCACTGGTTTTCTTCTTTTCTTTTTGTGGTACCCCTGCCGTCAAATCAGAGCTTTCACTGTTCGGCAGGGTACCAATATCTTGAGGCGGAGAAGCGTCATTGATAGTCTGATTTTTAGCTCTGGTAGCATTTTTCTTGGCTCTGAGATTTACATTATATTCTGTAAAATACTCTTGTATCTCTTCTTCGGTTTTGAGTAAAGGATCAAGCCTGTGTATATTTCTGTTAGGAGATTCGTTGATAATAAACATTCTGCTTTTAATAGGCTTGTTCGGATCTTTGATATTATAACTTGTTGGCACCCTGAACTTTTTGCCCGGATTTCTTGTCATCTTATCGCCCTTGAAAACGGTTAGTAATGAGTCGATGTATTTCTGTCTCATTTCAATATTGTCGGTTTCTGATATAAAATGGCAAATATGAAGCCCATGACCACTGATACTTATTATATCTCCGATAAGCTCATAGGGAACATTATATGTGTTGATTATGAAATTAACTACTTGTTCCTTGGTAGCCATTTCTATATCGAAGTCAAATGCTACATCATCGATATCAATATATGTACAACGGAAAGAAGTAACATTTTTGTCTTGCGTCCACCCTTTGAAAGATGTGGGATGAAAATACAAAGTATAATGGTACTGACTCATAATACAAAGAGCTTCTATATAGTCATAATAATTAAAACTCAGATTAACAAAAGTACCCTCTTCATCAGCTACATACATAAAATACTTCTTGTTATTGTGGGGGAGAATGGCTTTCAAGAACGCTCTTAGTTCTGTCTTGTCTTCATATCGCCCTTTATGTATTAAGGCTAATATGGTGCCTTTTAGCATTTGTTTGGGCGTTAGCTCTTCGATGCCATCATCTAGGTTCAGATCTTCAATCATATCCTTAAGCATCGAAATCCCTCCTAAATAAATGAAATACATCAGGATTAAGTGAAAGAACTTGTTCGTTTACTCTGGTAAGGATGTCTGACATCTGAGGCATCATCTTATGATAGTAGCTTATCAGCTCTTTGTAATAAGGTTCTTTCATTAAACCTACAGGAGGACGATTGACATTAGAAAGGATTTTGTTAGTATAAGACAACATAGTCTTTTGATTGTGAAGAATGTCTCTGCTTACTTTTCTTATAAGCTTGATATCATTGTCTGTACAATCTTCGCTTTTCATCCCGTTAGAATCACAGCAATCTTCAAGTAGACGTTTTTGAGCTGTAAGCTTTGCGTCGATAATTGAAAATACTGTATCAAGCTCCTTTGTGCAATCTTTGAGTGTCTGAATTGTTTCTGCTAAATTTGACATGTTAATTACCTGCTTTCTTCTATATTTCTGAAAGCTCATTTTTGCTTTCACAATGAATATGTAAGATTTTTCTTGAAATCTGTTAACAAATTGTAAACATTTTCAAAAATCACAAAAAATTAAAAAAACTCTGCAAAACGGATAGTTTTACAGAGTTAAATTTATTAGCAGGCTTATTCTAAAATAATGTGTTCATCAGCAAAAGCTTCAAGTATAGCTTGCTCAAGTGGTATATCTTTTTCCTCTTCGTTGATATTGATGATGATGTCATCCTCTGTGGAGTGTTTTTCTGCATCATACCAAGAACCATAGCAGCCAACAGGGGATAAGGTTGCACAATCAAGTACCATTAAATGATTCAGTAAGAAATCATCTCTGTTAGCTTCATTATATACGTTCTTAATATCATCGAGGGGTATAAGTTCCATTGGTATATGAGTGTATGGTATTTCTATTACAGGCTTAGTATATAACGGATGCTCCTTGCTTGGTTTGTATTTTGATGAATCTGTACCAACGGGTAGAGCTGAATTAACAGCCATTGACCACTTGAATTGATCTGACACCTGACGCACAGCATCACCAATACGCTTATCCATTTCGTCGGTTCTGGCAGCGTAGTATTTACGGATAGTGTCAACTCGTGAATGGCCTGTGTGTTGGATAAGTACAAGTTCTGTAAGTTTAGTCGCCATTTCAGAGATATGGGTCTTTCTGAAGGTGTAGAATGAAAACTCTTCGACACCAATTTCATTAGGGCAAATAGTTTCTCTGATTTTCTTGGCATAAGGGTTAAATGAAGATGCTTTTATGTATTTACCGTTATTATCAACATTGATGAAATCAGGCATAAGTATAGGCTTTCTGTTTAAATCTCTGTCATCTATGATAGTGATTCTGTTTTTTGCCCATATTTCAGGCTTGTCTTCTTTAGCGGAAAGTTGTTCTCTTCTCTTTTGGTAAAGGGCAGTGTAGAGCATATCGGGGATATCTACATCACGTTTAGTGTGGTTTGTTTTTGGTGCCTTGATAACAAGGAGACTACCCTCTTCTTCGACGATACGCTTTGTAATTGATAGCTTTTTGGTTTCGAAGTTGACATCTGACCAGCATAAAGCAAAACATTCACCGGTACGAGCACCGGTACATAATGATATCAAAGCGGGGAGATATAAATCTGTTCCTTTAAGCAAGTTAAATATAGCGGATATTTCAGCATTTTTTAATACCCTGAGCTTTTTATTGTCGGATGCTTTAACTTTGTTAGGCATCTTGTTTTTGGCATCGATAAAATCTTTAAACTGTTCACGGCCTATATAGTTGTGTTCAAAGCTATAGTTATAGAGCCAGTAAAACCACTTTAATACAGCTTCAACGAAGCCATAGCTGTAACCGCCTTGTCGACCGCAGGTACCATCACCGACAGTGTAAAGGTTCTGTAATAATTCACGGATGGATCCAACAGTAAGGTCTTTGATTTTTATATTGGCAAACAAAGGCTCGATGTGATGGGTGTAAACAGAAGCGTGCTTTCGCATTGTACCGGCACTCTTGCCTTCAGTTTCAGACATTTTATCCCATATAGCTCCTATGGTAGTATCAGATAAATCAACAACAGCTTTCTTTTCGGCTTTATCCATCTGATCAAGCTGATGGGAGAGTGCTTCACGCTCAGACTCAAATTTTTTCTTTGTAATTTTATCTCTTGTAACGAAAGTGTCTACATCGGCGGTGGGTACATAAAGTCTGTAAGCATAAAAACCGTCTTCACATTTAAAAATATTCTGGTGCTTAGTTCTGAAGTATTTCTTGTTGTTTCTTACTATGTAATCAGCCATATTATCACCTCAATATAAATATATCACAAGCACTTATCCCAAATCAAGTGTTTTGCAAAATAAATATCACAGACCAATATCACAAAATATAAAAAGCTGCAGGTAAATTCCTACAGCTTTTATATGAAAATATTAGCTATTTTAGACGATTTTATTAGCCGAAATATCTGTTAAGAAGACCTTCGAATGCCTTTCCGTGTCTTGCTTCGTCACGAGCCATTTCGTGTACTGTATCGTGGATAGCATCGAGGCCGAGTTCTTTAGCCATCTTAGCGAGCTCGAACTTGCCGAGTGTAGCACCGTTTTCAGCAGCAACTCTCATTTCGAGGTTCTTCTTTGTGCTGTCTGTTACAACTTCACCAAGAAGCTCTGCAAACTTTGCAGCGTGTTGTGCTTCTTCATAAGCTGCTTTTTCCCAGTAGAGACCGATTTCGGGATAGCCTTCTCTGTGAGCCACGCGAGCCATTGCGAGATACATACCTACTTCTGAGCATTCGCCGTTGAAGTTGTCACGAAGCCCCATAATGATTTCTTCGGGTACGTTTGACTCTTTGCCAACACCGAGAATGTGTTCAGCAGCCCAAGTCATTTCGCCTACTTCTCTTTCTTTCATAGGAGCCTTGCAGATAGCGCATCTTTCTACAGCTTCGTCACTTTCCCAACCGCATACGGGGCAATAATACTTTTTCATAATTTGTTTCCTCCAAAATTTTATTTTTTACTTTTTACATTTCGAGCATAAACCGAAAAACATAAGAGAGTGGCCGGTAATGGTACCATCAAAATTCTTGGGTTCAGTTACGGGCATCTGGTCGGCTATATCCAGATCAAGTACCTGTCTGCAATCTTTGCAGGTGAAGTGGTAGTGATTGTGGGTGTGACCGTCATACCTGTCGCTGTCTCCCGTGGGAATTCTGAGGATAAGTCCCTCGCTTTCAAGGAGTTTCAGATTTCGATAGACCGTTGCAAGGCTGATAGACGGAACTGCTTTTTTTACACTTAAATAAACATCTTCAGCTGTAGGGTGGTCATATCTGAGCTGTAAATCCTTAAGCACGGCATCTCTTTGTTTACTGTTTCGTAAAGTCGCCATAAGATTACCGCCTTTCAGATTGCTTTCCTATTGCTCTTGTTAGTAATGATAATCATTATCATTAACTTGTTTACAGTATACTCTATGTTTATGCATTTGTCAATAGGATTTTGCAAATTTTTTTGAGATTTTTTTGAGGGTTATTTATTGCAAGGGGAGATGGATTAAGAGATCGGCTACGGCTCCGTGAAATCGCGAAGCGATTTCCGAGGACGCCCCCACCAGGGGGCGTCCTCGTGCCGAACTTTGTTCGGCGACGGAGCCGCGACCTGCCTTTACATCAGACTGAAAAAGAAAAGTGGTAAAGACTGAACTTTACCACTTACTTTATTTTTTAGAATAGACTTATTTAGTGCGAAGTCTGATGACAGTTGCACTGTATTGAGGAATAGTATAGTTGAACTTCTCAGTGAAGCCTTTTACAGTGAATTCTTCCATTATACAGTCTTCTTTTGCACCGAGAATGTTGTCATTACCAAGTGAATTGCCTGCTACCTGATAAACTTTTGCTTCGTCAGCAATTCCTGCACCCTTTACGTCAACAGCAACAACTCTGTCTGAACCGGTTCTGTTAACGAGCTTGATGATGATGTCGCCGGTCTCTTCATCTGTTGATACAACCTGATAGCATTCTGCATCAGTGTTATCCATAGGATTATAATCAAACTGGAGTTTGCCGTCGATGTAACCCTTGATATTGTAGTTGCTGACTTCGATTTTAATTTCGTAAGTTCTGCCGGTCTCTACAGTGAAGTTTGTTACAGTTTCGGGGATGGCTTCGGTTTTTACTCCGTTTTCAACTATCTGAACAGCTGACTTGGTATTGTTCCAACCTCCGATATTCCAGAAGAACATATTGTTTTCATCTTCATAAAGGAAAGGAATAAGGAAACCTTCACCGCCCTTTGTCTTTGTAGCCTCAAAGGTATATGTATAATTTGACCAGTCCTCATCACCGAAAACGGAGATAGCACCGAGAGGATTATAGGCGTGCCAGTCGTTTGTCTGCTGAAGTTTGCCGTTCTTGATCTTCCAATCACCGTCGGTTATCTCCAACCAATTCCACCAGAAGTTAGTGGGAAGTGCAAATTTATCCTGACGAAGAGTTCTGCCATTCTCGTTGCTTGCTACCTTGACGTTGTCAAATTCTGCCTGAGTCCACCAGGTACCGAGACCTACTTTACCCTTAAGGGGTTCAGCTTCAATTTCAGCGCCGCCGAAGTCAGTACCAACAAGAGTATCACCTGCATTATTTGAGAAGAGCTTCTGCATATAGTAGTTGATAGAACCTGTTGAAAGGTGGTTGTTGAACCAGATAAGGTCAGGTGCCCAGTGTGTAGCTGTAAGGTTGCCGAAGAGGGGAGCATAAGCTGCCATAACAACGATATCACCGTTTCTCTCAAGACCTGTCATATATGCAGCCTCAGCAAGAGCGGCTTCGAGTCTGTTTGAACGAGCAGCATATTCACCGACAAAGACCTTGATAGCGCCACCATAATGAGTGTCTGTCATTGACTCAACATCTCTTGAGTAGTTTTCTTCGTCATAATGGTCAGCGTTCTTGAAGAACCAATCAGGTTCATTGTAGTAGTGGTGGTCAGTTGCACCAGCAAATTCGTCAGCAGTGATGCCGTTTTCTGTTATATAATCCTTTGCGTATTCGTAAGAGGGAAGATAGTACTGACCGCTTGTGGCATCGTCGACACCGGAGGAGTAAATAAGTTCAAGATCTTTATATAATTCAGGGTTATTTGCTTTGGCTTCATTAAAACTTTTAAGGAAGATTTCATATCTCTCGTAATAAATATCTCCCTCTTGCTCATTGCCGATGCAGATATATTTGAGCTTGAAAGGTTCTTCGTGGCCGAGAGAAACTCTCACCTTGCCCCAGGTAGTATTCTCGTCTCCGCGGCAAAATTCTACAAGATCGTGCATATCCTGAACGTACTGCTTGAATTCATCTGAGTTTATATCAACGGGGCCTTTGCCTCTCATCTGACAGTTGATGCCGCAGTTTATTACGGGTACACCGATAGCACCTAAGTCTTCTGCAAGCTGAAAGTATTCATAGAAACCGATACCGTAGCTCATATAGCTGGGCTGAGGGTCTTCTGTGCCTTCGGGATTAGTCCAAAGATTAACAGCGTATTTTCTGGCTGCTACATCACCGAATTTACCGTTGAATTCAAGAGGTAAGCCGTCTCTGCCTGTGCCGATTGAATCCTTCCAGTTATAGGCGCTTTCATAGTCCCAACCTTCTATAATGCAGCCGCCGGGGAAACGAAGAAATGCAGGTGAAAGAGCTTCAAGCTTTTCTGCAAGGTCTTTTCTCATACCATGACCTTTGTATGTTTCAGGGAAAAGTGAAACCATATCTACTGCAACGGTGCCCTTATCGATAAGAACCTGGAGATAAACGTCGTTGATATCCGTAATTGAAGATGTGATTTTTGCTTCATATTTAGTCCAGTCAGCAGTAATTGCATCGATAACAGCTTCGCCTGCAATATTGTTGTCGGAGATAAGTCTTACAGTGATTTTGCCGTTATAGCCGTCAATAGCTTTAGCATAAATTGAGAAATCGTATTGTGCATCTTTCTCAATTGCCATACCATCGAGGAAACCTCTGTTAGCAATACCTGCAAGCTCATCTGATGAGTTTTTAATAATTAGATAGTTAGGGTTGTTTTCGTTTAGAGCGCCATCTTTTTTGATTATTTCGGTTTCAGCCAAACCTACTCGGCTATAGCCGTGAAACTCGTCATCGGTGGCGATTTTACCGTATTCAAATGAACGGTTGACAACTTTTTCAGCATAGAGCCCGCCGTCAGCAGCAAAGTTGATATCTTCAAAGAAAATGCCGTAAAGCAAATCGCTGATGTCGTGAATCTTATCTGAAGCGTCAATGCTTAAAGTGTAGTCTGCCACAGTGTCAGCACTGTTATAGGCTGTGACTGTGTTCTCTTCGGGACGTGATGTGATTTTATCGGCAACATCGCCGCTGCCGCCGAAGATAGAAAGTGAAGCTATAATAGCCATTACGGATGCCATAGCTTTCTTCATAAATGCAAGTAATTTCTGATGCATATTATTCCTCCTGAAAGGTAAATTTTGATAAGTATATAATATAGAAAAGAAAATAAAAAGTCAAGACAGGTAGATTGTGAAATCTCCCTGAATCATTTAGAAAAAATCGGCGGGTAGGGATTAACCTACTCCGCCGACCTAGTCGCGTTATGATATCAGTTTGTTAATGAATTGACACTAATCTCTGCTATCTGCGGTGCAAAAGCCTCCATATCGTGGAAGACAGTATTACCGCTGTTGGTGATAGTGATTGTATTGTCTCCCTCTTTGAGAGTGAGATTGAAAGTCATAGTCTTATATGCATATTTGCTGAAAGTGTTGCGAGTGAAAATGTCTTTACTTTCCCCGTCGACTGTCACTGTGAGATATCTTTCAATAAGGTCCACATTATAATCGTGAACACCGCCCTCGGAGTTGTTAGCATAGAGGATAGTAACTCTGTAGTCGCCGTCTTTTGGTACATTGACGTTGAACTGAGCCTTACCGCCAAGGTTAGAAATGTTATCGATATAAGTAACACCGTATTTGTCTGTCAGAAGCTGTGCCTTGCCTGAGATAGTCATATCCTCGGCTTTGATTGTTTTTGTGAAAGCCTTGGCTGTTACATTAAACAGTCTCAGCTCACCGCCGTAGGTGATTTCATTTACGCCTCGTCTGAGATAGACTATATCACCTTTTTTGACTTCAGCCATAGCACCATCGATGCTGATTTCACCTGAATGTTCTGTATAAATTTCGTAGTATCCGTCATCAGGTGCAACGGCAAAATATTTGTCGTTATCGTCGGAAAGTACAGGAATTTCAAATGTTGCTTCGTGGCGGGAAACTAACATACTGTCGAGCACGAATGTGCCCTCCTGGTGGTAAAATTCAATAGTATGTATGCCCATTGAAAGCTCTTTTGTGAAAGTCTTGCTTGTGGTGTATTCGCTTTTAATAGTGTTTTCAAGGCTGATGATTTCTTCCTTACCGTCGATAATCATTTTAACCTTTGCATAGTCTCTGCCCTGAGGGTTGCCCCAGGCATCGTTGTGCTTGCCGAAGATGATTTTGAGGTCGTAGAGTCCGCCTTTGTTTACGGTAAATGTGAGCTTTACACCGTCACCGATTTTTTCGTATCCGCCTGTCATACCTTTCAGGTCGCCTGTTGTTGCATAGGCGCTGTCATAGGTGTAGGCGTCGCCCTTGAGTTTAGCATTTTCAAATTCATATCGCTTGGGAATATTTGTGTTGCGGATAGTCTCGATTTCGCCATCGTGCTGACTTACTGTTACGAAATAAACAGCATCATCGTCAGTTCCGGGAAGACCTATGTTAAGATTTTTGTTTGCCTTTGCTGTATACTGACTCAAAACCATAGGCTCACTGACGATACCTGAAAGACCCTCATAATAGACAGATTCTACTCTGATATCAACATCGCCCTCTATATTGGTACTTGTGAGATTTTTGAGTTTGATA
>JAZQZO010000416.1:0-6393 GCA_045634065.1 Acutalibacteraceae bacterium | reverse complement strand
ATATTTTATTATATATTTTTTTAATAACTTATATAAAAGTTTGTTGTTTTGTTGTTTTTTGCTCATAACTTTAATTCATAATTGACTCCCGATTAAAAAGGTGGGTAGAGGTTTCACTCTTTAAGCTGAGTTTGTCGCAATTCTGAATTATGCATTTTGCATTCTGCATTAAAAAAGCACCCCAATGGGTGCTTTTCACAATTGTGCAGACTTCTCCGCTGACAATTGTCTATATAGCGGAAAAGCCACAAACGCACAGTAAGTACCAAATAAACTATCGACCAAAGCCTTGCTCATTCGGTAGAGTACCGAACTCAACCGCTGATTATATTATGAGCCTTAAGCTGGCCTATACACCTGGAAAAATTATCCTTTTAATCTTTTGAGCATTATCTTTGCAGCTTTATAAATGTCACCGCAACCGAGAGTGATAATAATATCACCTGATGTTGCATTTGAGAGAACATAATCGCAGACTTCGTCAAAAGTATTAAACCATACACTGCCCGGAATTTTATCTGCCAGATCTTTTGTATAAATGCCGTAGGTGTTGACCTCACGAGAACCCATAATCTCTGTCAAAACGCATCTGTCGGGTATCTGAAGCACCTTGACAAAATCGTCAAAGAGAATCTTTGTTCTGGAGTAGGTGAAAGGCTGATGGACTGCCCAGACTGTTTTGTATCCCATTTTCATAACCGCTTCAAGAGTTACTTTAAGCTCTTCAGGATGGTGAGCATAGTCATCGGCAATTGTAATGCCGTCTACTTCACCTAAAATTTCAAAACGTCTGCCTGCACCTGAAAATGCACCTATACCTTTTTCGCATTCATCATAACTGCAACCGACATTTACTGCTGCTGCGAAAGCTGCCAAAGCATTAAGAATATTGTGTTGACCGGGGATATTAAGTTTAAGGTGTGCAATTTTTTCACCCTTGCTCATTACATCAAACTCAGCGAAAGCACCTCTGTTATAAGTAATATCAGCAGGGTAGTATGTACAGCTTTCGCTGTAACCAAAGGAAATCTTCTTTACATCTATGCTTTCTACCGTATCACAGGTGTTTTTGTCGTTAGCATTATAAATTACAGTTTTAGAGCAAAGAGAGCAGAATTTATTGAATGAAGCCTTGATATTATCGAGATTTTCAAAAAACTCAAGGTGGTCTTCATCGACATTGAGAAGAATTGCAGTATCGGGAGAAAGCTCGTGATAGTGGTTTTTATATTCACAGGCTTCGCAGACGAAAATGTCACTTTTACCTGCTCTTCCGTGGCTTTCAATCAAAGGAAGTCTGCCGCCGATAAGACAAGTGGGGTCTTTCTCAGCTGAGATGAGAACCTGTGAAAGCATAGCCGTAACCGTAGTTTTGCCGTGTGTACCGCATACTGCAATGCAGTCAGAATACATTCTTGTGATTGCACCAAAAATTGCAGCTCTTTCAAAACAAGGTACACTGCCGTTTTTTGCAGCTACAAGCTCAATATTGTCTTTGAGAATAGCGTCAGTGTAAACGATAAGCTCAGCACCTTCAAGATTTTCAGGCTTCTGACCTAAAATTACCTTCATACCAAGGTCACGGAGTTTAGTAATATTATCGCCGTCATTGTTATCGGAACCTGAAATTTCATATCCCCAGGAATGAAGTATTTCAGCAATCGGACACATACCTGAGCCACCAATACCGATAAAATGTATGCGCTTGACTTCTTTAAGAATCTTATCTATTTCAAACATTTAAATCTCTCCTAAAAATATTCTATCCTTTATTATATTGCATAGCTTTGAATTAGTAAACAGTTTTTTCAAATTAACATAAAAATTTTTTCAGCATATTATGTAGTATCTTAATAACAGGGGTAGAATTATGAATCTGAAAGCGCTTATTATCGGTGGGGACAAACGACAGGAGTACCTCAAGAAATATTTAGACTGTAACTTTTCTGAAGTTTTTCATATCAGGTACCCTGCCGATATATGGGCACTTGATGAAACGGAAAGCTATTCTCATATTATTTTGCCTGTACCGTTCAGTAAAGATAAAGAACATATTTACAGCAACTCAGATTTATGGCTGAAGATTGAAGAATTAACAGAGAAAATAAAGCCTTGTCATAAGGTCTACGGCTCGGGATTTGATAATAAAACCCTTGACTATTTAGAAGATAAACAAATTGAATATTGTGACTTTATGAAAGATAAAACCTTTAAACGTGCCAATGCTTTGCTCACAGCTCAAGGTGCATTGAAGCTGTTGCTTGATAACACAGAGGACTATATTGTCGGCAAAAAGGCACTTATAATCGGTTTTGGTGATGTGGCTGAAACCTTAGCTGAAAAACTAAAAAATAACGGACTGGAAGTATATATTACAGCAAGAAACAGGGAAAAGTTAAATCTTGCTTCATTATACGGATATAAAACTATTACACTTTCTTGTGTCGGCAGTTGCATATATCTTTTTGATTATATTTTCGGCACTGTGCCTGCAAATATTTTGGATTCTTCTGATATTAAAATAATGAAAAACGAATGTTATTATATGGAGCTTGCATCACCGCCTTTCACTGCAAAAGAATGTGACTTTAAAAAAGACGGCAAAAATTATATCAACGGTTCATCTTTGCCTGGTAGATTTTTACCATTGGCATCGGGTAAACTTATGGCTGATTATATTCTCACTAATCTATAAAAAAGGGGTGATATATTGGATAAACTTAAAGTCGGCTTTGCAATGACAGGGTCATTCTGCACCTTTGAAAAAGCAATTAATCAGATGGAATATTTTATCTCTCAAGGTGCAGAAATAATCCCTATAATGTCTTTTAACGCTTATAACATTGATACTCGTTTCGGTGAAGCGGAAACTTTCAAAAACAGAATAGAAAATCTTACAGGAAATAAAATAATTGCAAGTATAAAAGAAGCTGAGCCAATAGGGCCTAAGAATTTAATTGACATAATTGTTGTTTTGCCTTGTACCGGTAACACTCTTGCTAAGCTCTCTCAGGGAATATATGACACTCCCGTAACTCTTGCTGTCAAGTCACATCTTCGAAATCAGAAACCTGTTGTTATCGGTGTTTCTTCAAATGATTCTCTGTCTGCATCTGCAAAGAATATCGGAGCACTTCTCAACTATAAACACTATTATTTCGTTCCTATGCGACAGGATGATCCCGCCAAAAAACCTTTCTCTATTGTCTGTGATTTCGATAAAGCCTATGAAACGGCAGAGTATGCCCTGAAAGGCAAACAAATAGAACCGATAATATTTTGATGATAAAAGCAGCCCGATTTGTTCGGACTGCTGAAATTTTACATATCTGCAAAAAGCTCTTTAATTTCACTTGCTCTGCCACAAGTCATTTTTCCTTCAGGACAGTAGCCTAATACATAACAGCTTGGGCCATAGAGTGAGAATAATTCAGGTGAGTTTTTACGAAGTTTTTTCAGTAAATCCTTTGCGTAAATCTGAATTTCCCACTGAGCTCTTGTGCA
Organism: Acutalibacteraceae bacterium; assembly: GCA_045634065.1. GTDB lineage: Bacteria > Bacillota > Clostridia > Oscillospirales > Acutalibacteraceae > UBA6857. Next base: position 2,889 of record JAZQZO010000416.1, on the reverse strand, counting down.
GGAGCGAAGTCTGAAGAAAAGCATAAGCTCTCTTGCATTCATTGTTGTTACGATATCGACAGTGTTACCGCTGAGAACACAGTAAATAAGTACATTTTCATCGTAACCCTTTGTTTTGAAATCGTTATAAAGGTCAATCATACCCTTGAAAGCATCGTTATATACTTCGAGAAAATCCTGATTTGCCTTAACTGTTTCAGGTAAAACGTAGTTTGTTCTGCTTGCTTTAATGAGGTTTGGAATGCAGATGTTCTGGATTCTGTGTCTTGCAAAGTGGGTGAGGGTTGAAAGTGAAACACCGTTGAATCTTACGGTACAGTTGTAACTTTCGAGGGCTCTCGGTCTGGATGATGAAACAAGACCTTTAAGAATTTTACTTACATTCTCTTTTGAAGCGACTATCTTTTCGATGGCATCGGCTGAATAGTCACCTTTTTCAATAAGGGCGCATCTTGCAACATTCTTTTCACCGTCGTGTGTCACGCTGAGAATTTCACAAATCTCAGCCGAGGTGGAAAATTCAGAATCGGCAGGAATATCAAATTCGGGTTCGTCGTTGTATTTTGCACCCTTAAGCTCGAAATCAGTAAATACTCCCGGTGCGTACTTTCTGCACTGCTGAAGAAGAGATAAACCTAAATCGTAGATTTCTTTAATTTTTTTGCCTCTGCCGTAAATCATAGCTGTGAGAACATTAACCATCTCTCTGCCGTTGAGGGAGCAAAGAAAGTTTGAATAGAAACAGTAGGGTAGTACAAAACGTGCATCTTCTTTAGGTACATCATTTTCTGTCAGATACGCATAAGCTGAGAACATCTTATCCATAACCGCAATATATTTTTCTTTGTCTTCGTCACACTTGAATTCAGGTACAAGATAACCGCAATCTTTAAAGTCAACATAGCGTCTTGACTTAACTGTGAATGAGGCGAGTCGGAACTCAATCATAAACTGCTCCACAACAACACTGACATTTTCAAAAGCAATGTTGAAGAAAATATGCTCGATTGTTGATGTGTGTCCTGATTTAGTTACTTTATTGATAAGATTTCTGTTTTTTTCTTTATCGTGGCTTCTTTCAAATATCTCAAGTGCTGTGCCGCTCTGAGTTGAAATTCTGCCTGAAGCTGCGCAGACCTCTTCATTACAGTCAGTACAGCCGATTATATATGCTCCGTATTTCATTTTACTCACTCCAAATTTCGTCATATTCTATATCATTTTAATAAAAAAAATCATATTTGTCAATCAGATAGTTTTTATTTGAGGTTATTGATTATTTCTTAAGCAAATTGTAAGAACTTTTTATCACAAAATCATTGAATATTTTAAAGAAAGTTGATATAATTACACAGAATATGACAATGGGGGTACTATGGTATGATTAAAAGAAAAGAAAATATGAATACCGTTATTAATGAAAATATGCGTGGCGGTGACGGCAGGGTACAGATAACTCATATCCTCAGTGCAGGTGAATATAAAGGTAAGAGCCGTTTGCTCGGAGTTATTACCCTTGAACCCGGTTCTTCAATCGGTGCTCACATTCACGAAAACGAAGAAGAAGTTTTCTACGTTATGGAGGGTATAGCTACTTATCTTGACGGCGAAGAAACCGTAATTTTAAATGAGGGTGACAGTTGTGTTTGTCTCGGTGGGGAGAAACACTCAATTGCTAACAGAAGTGATAAAACTCTCAAGGTTTTCGCTGTAATTTTAACATATTGATCCGAGGTTACATATGAGCAAGATGATTGTTATTGACGGTCTTGACGGCAGCGGCAAAGCTACTCAGGCTGCAATTCTTACAGAATATTTAAAGGATAAGGGCTACGAGGTTTATACTCTCGATCTGCCTTATTACAACGACCCCTCAAGTACCCTTGTAAAGATGTATCTTGGCGGTGAGCTCGGTGAAAACCCCGGTGATGTCAATGCATATGCTGCTTCAACTTTTTATGCAGTTGACAGATACGCCAGCTTTAAGAAACACTGGGAAAAAGAGTATCTCAGTGATAAGATTATAGTAGCCAACAGATACACAACTTCAAATGCTTGTCATCAGATGACAAAGCTCCCGAAAGAAAAATGGGACGAGTATCTTGACTGGCTATTTGAGTTTGAATATGAAAAGATGGGCATTCCTGAGCCTGACGGTGTAATTTTTCTTGATATGCCCACTGATATTTCTCAGAAATTGCTGTTAAAACGCTATAAAGGCGACGAAAATAAAAAAGACGTTCACGAAAAGGCTGTTGACTATCTTGTTTCCTGTCACGAGGCTGCAGTGTACGCTGCCGAAAAACTTGGTTGGTGCCGTATTATTTGCGGTAGAGATGGTGAACCTTTGTCTGTTGAAGAAATTTCAGAGAGTGTGCGACTCGAAACAGAAAGGATGCTTAGCTTAAATGCATAAACTGCATACGGTGAGTCTTGAAGATAAAAACTGGATAAACGAGATACTTTCTCAGGTTGACTTTTATACCTGTGAGTATCCTTTCGGTAATATCTTTTCTTATGGTGCTAAGATGGAAATAAAGGTAGGCAACATCGAAAGCTGTCTTGTTACCAAATGCATCTATAATGATTATGTTATGTACTGCTGCCCTATAGGTAAGGGTGATATGAAAAAGGCAATAGAATTTATTCTTGATGATGCCAAAAGTGACGGACGGGATTTTGAAATTTTCGGCATCAGTCCCGAAGCTGCCGAATTCATAAACAAGCATTTCCCCGATATATTTGATATCGGTCTTGTTCGTGATACTTTTGATTATATCTATAACAGCGAAGATTTAATTAATCTCAGCGGTAAAAAGTATCAGCCGAAGAGAAATCATATATCTTACTTTATGAAAAATAATAACTGGACTTATGAGAAACTCTCAA
>JAZQZO010000415.1:0-2827 GCA_045634065.1 Acutalibacteraceae bacterium | reverse complement strand
ATAGGTGGCATCTTTGAGAAGAACAACCTCAGGCTCAGCAAGCATACCCCAACGGCGGTATTTGAAATATTTCTCGTTGCTTTCGTTGAGCTTTTCATCAAGAATCTTTGAAAGCTCGGGAAGTCTGTCTTTGCTGATTTCACCGTCAGCTTCAACAAGAAGCATATAACGTACGGGATCGTGGTCGTGGTCAGGATAGTAACTGTAACCCTTGAAAGTCACACCTGCTTCTCTCTGCAATTCAGCAGCGGCCCAGTCAACCATCTGAGTTGTTGTCTTTTCGTTGGCAATATTCATAGCAAGATTATTTCTGTAAAGGAACTGCATCTTGGGAGCCTTTTTATAGTAACCTGTGATGCGTACAACGTCTTCTATTCTGTATCTGTAAAGACCTGAACGGTTAGTTACAACAAGCTCGTAATCCTTGCCCACTTCAACTTCGTCCATTGTCAGAGGTCTTTCGCAGTCCGGATCATCCATAGGAATAAACTCGAAGAAAACTGACTGAGGCAGAAGTACACAGTCCTGAGCGTTGAGCTCGCAAGGAATAGCCATATAACCCTCAGCAGCAGCATAACCCATACTGTGAATGGGAGCGTCACCAATGTGTCTGCGAAGTCTCTGAACATAGAACTCAAGGTTTGAGCTTACCATACCGTACGCCCAAGCGAAATCCGGCCATATTCTCTTTGCAATAGGAGTATCGAATCCATTTTCAAATTCCTTGCGAAGCTCTGCTGCTCTCTTGGGGTTGGGCTTGAGTTTCTTTTCCCACTTAGCACGAAGCTCGTCAGGACATTTGATACTGGGGTCAATGGTGCCAAGTTCGATATCTTTGCACACCATTTCCCAATTAGCTTCAAGGAAGTCAAACATAGTTGTAAGAAGAGTTACAACCATTGAGCCGAGATAGGTAAGGTCACGGTGTTCAAGAGCAAAACGAAGATGGAAATATGTTGAGTTAACTGCATCTTCATTTTCGGGATACATAAAGTCATTGGGAGTTGTCATAAAAAATTTAGAAATAGGCTTGACATAAGTCAGAGGAACCTGACCTGCACCGTTTGACATCTTACCGTCAGCCATCTTATGACCTGTAAGAATCATAACAACGGGACCCACCTGTTTTGGAAATTTCATACCGTTCTTTCTGAACCACTTTGATGCACAGCCCGGAGTACCTGAGAAGCCCATACACTGCATAATCCAAAGGTCAGCAGCACTTCGGGGAAGAATCTTAGGCTTGCCAACGGAGCCCGATGATGAGCAGTAACGAATGTTGCGAGCCTTCATCATAAGGTTCTTTTCACCTGCAACCATACGGTCAACATAATCTGAATAGGTGTCATAGTTCGAGAAGGGTACTTTTTCCTGGAACTCTTTGATTGAGCCGATACCCTCAAAGCCTATCTTCTTGCCGTACTCTGTATCCTTGTTCTTTTTAAGGATGCTCTTGAGAATTCTTTCCTGTGTTTCCATTGGACGTGCGGTGTAATAGTCTACCTTTGCCCATTCGCAATAACCGAGAAATACACCGATATCTGAAAATCCTGCCATAATTTAAAACCTCGCTTTATTATTTCTAAGTGGGTAATATTCTGAAAGCTTTTGCACTACATATAATATCATTTCTTGCACTTGTGTGTCAATAAAATTTTTACCGGATAAAACTTAATAAGTTATATCCCAGATTTCATCAAACTGACCCAATATTTTACCGCTTGCAGTAAGTCCCATAGCTGCACCCTCGCCGACACCGTCAATTCTGAGGATCTGATGATATCGGATAACTCTGCCGTCAGGTGCTACCGTTACACTTATTGATGCACCGGGATAGTCGAAGTCTGCTTTAGTGATTTCACCGAAAGGAAGCGGAACATTTCTGCAGTCAAAGGTGTCACCTGCACTCTTATGATGTGGTGGTCTCGGATTATCCATAGTACTGCTTTCCGGTACAACCACAACGGTGTAAACTGTATTTTCACCGTCTTTTTTCATTGTGGCATCAGCTACACCGTCTATTGTGAGAGTGAAGAGATTGTTTGACGGAGGTATGCAACCTATCGCTGTGATTTCTTCACCGCTTTTAGGGTCTGCACCCTTGCCGTTTATGAAGCTGTAATTTGTTACGGTTTCTCCCTCGAAGAAATCCATTACAGTGTTGACGACACTAACAAAAGCAGGTAAACTGCACTCCTGAAGCTCAAGGGAAATATTCTGAGTTCTCACAGCGTTATATGTGGCATTTTCACTCTTTATAGAGTTTACACCTTCGGCAACTTTCTGAAGAATTTCCTCTTTTGTCATCTCACCCTTTGCTGTCGGCTCTGTTGGCTTAGTAGTATTATTTTCCGGTGTTGGTACGCTCGGTGGCTGAGTTGTCTGTGGCGGCTGTGTAACCATAGGCTCAGTCTGAACAACACCACCTGTACCATTCACATCTATCAGCAACTTGTTCAACTCGGGTTCTTCTGTATATTCAGAAACTGCATTGATTAAAAGAGCACACGCTACTACAGCAAGAGCAATTACGAGCAATACACCTTTTCTGTCTGAACTGTTTCTTTTTTGCTTTCTGAGAGCTTTTTTCTCTTTTCTAGTAAGTTTTATATTTTCCTGACTTTCCATAGTCATTACCCCTTAAAAATCTCTATTCGTTTTATTATATCACTCATTTGGATTTTTTTCAAGAGTGCAAATAAACAACTGTATATTTTTCCCTTTAAAGTTTGAGGTATAGGTTGGCAGGGGGCTCAGGCAAAATCCGCCAAAGCGGATTTTGCGCGCATCGCCGTGGCGATGCTCCGCCGAATGAAATTCGGCGCCT
>JAZQZO010000414.1:0-5360 GCA_045634065.1 Acutalibacteraceae bacterium | reverse complement strand
AAAATCTCCGCAATGAAATTGCTGTTGTTCTTCAGCAGAACACTCTTTTCTCCGGTTCAATCAAAGAGAACATCCGTTGGGGTAACCTTGATGCAACCGATGAAGAAGTTGAAGCTGCTGCAAAAGCTGCTCAGGCTCACGACTTCATCAGTGAATTTGAAAAAGGCTATGATATGGAGCTTAGTCAGGGCGGTAACAATGTTTCAGGCGGTCAGCGTCAGAGAATCTGCATTGCCCGTGCGCTTATAAGAAAACCGAAAATCCTTATTTTTGATGACTGCACCAGCGCAGTTGACACAGCAACCGATGCTAAAATCAGAGCGGCCCTCAGAAGCGATGCTTTCAGAAATACCACTAAAATCATTATCGCTCAGCGTATCACCTCCATTATGGATGCAGACAGAATCGTCGTGCTTGACAACGGCAAAATTGTAGGCATCGGCACTCACGATGAGCTGACAAAAAATAACGAAATTTATAACGAGATCTTTGTTTCTCAACAGGAAGGAGTGTTGGCACAGTGAACAAGACACCTTTAAACGAAGAGAATAAAGAATTAGAAGCTGTTACCCCGGAAACAGAAGAAATAAAAGAAACAGAGGCAACAGAAAGCACCGCAAAAGGTAAAAAGAAGCGCCCTGCAAAAGGGAAGAAATTCGCTTCAAAGAAAAGCAAAATACCCGAAAACGAAACGGAAGAAGAACGCAAAGAGCGTGAAAAGAAAGAAGAAGCAAAGAAGAAACAGAAGCCCAAGGATATTAAAGAAGCTACCAAAAGACTTATTAAATACATAACAAAATATAAGGCTTTGCTGGTAATCGTTGCAATTCTTGTTGTACTTACTACTGTCATCAGCGTTCTGACATCTCTTGCTATGATGCCTATTTATGACGCTTTGGAAACTGCCATAACAGACAAAACTGCCAATAGTGATGAAATAATGCAGACCATCATCAAATGGCTTCTTATTATGGCTTCCGGTTACGGCATTTCTGCTTTGCTCAATCTATCTTACTCAAGAATTATGCTTCACGTTTCATCACATACTCTTATGAATATGAGACGTGATCTCTTCAATCATATTCAAGGTCTTCCTCTCGAATTCTTTGACAAAAGAAAAACCGGCGAAATTATGAGCCGATTCACCAACGATATCAACAGAGTCAGTGATCTTGTCAGCAACAACTTCCCCTCACTTATTTCTTCAGTTATTCAGGCTGTTATGACAATCACCATTATGATTATTTTCTCCTGGAAACTTACTCTTACAATTACCGTTGCAATTGTTCTTATGTTTGCCGTAGTTATGTTCATCACTTCAAAGTGTTCTCCCCTTTTCAAGGCTCAACAAAAAGCTATCGGTGAAGTTAACGGATACTCTGAAGAATATATCAAAGGCATTAAGGTTGTAAAACTTTTCTGCTATGAAGATATCACAAAAGAATCTTTCCGCACACTTAACGAAAACTATCGCAAAATAGGTGTTAAAGCCAATATTATCGGTGGTTTTATGTCACCTATGATGTCAATGATAACCCGCGTGAACTACGCTATTGTTGTTATCCTTGGTGCTACCTTTGTCCTTAATGGCGAAATGAGCGTTGCTACTCTTATCACTTATCTCGATAAATCAAAGAGCTATGCTTCTCCCATCGTGTCAATCGCAAGCACATACAGTTCCCTTGTTTCTGCTTTGGCAGGTGCTGAACGAGTATTTGAAATTCTTGATACTCCCAACGAAACAGACGAAGGCAAGACAACTCTTGTAAGGCTCATAAAGAACGCTATGGGTGAAGATGAGGAAACAGACAGCACCGACGGCAAATACGCTTGGAAAGTGCCCGAAAACGACGGATTCAGATATGTACCCGTTAAAGGCAACATTGAAGTAAAAGATGTGACCTTCGCTTATGTTGAAGGTACAGATGTTATCAAGAATATAGATGTCACTGCTAAAAGCGGTCAGAAAGTTGCTTTCGTAGGCTCAACAGGTGCAGGTAAGACTACTATCACAAATCTTATCAACCGTTTCTATGAAATCGACCGCGGTACCATAACTTATGACGGCATAGATATCAAGGATATCAAAAAAGACGACCTTCGTCATTCAATGGCTATGGTTCTTCAGGATACCAAACTTTTTGCAGGCACTATTGCAGATAACATCAGATACGGTAAACTTGATGCTACCGATGAAGAGATTATCGCTGCGGCAAAAATCGCTAACGCCCACTCTTTTATCGAAAAGCTTCCCGATGGCTATGATACAGAAATCAAAGCCGATGCCATTAATATCAGTACAGGTCAGGCTCAGCTTATAAATATAGCAAGAGCTGCTATTGCAGGTGCTCCCCTTCTCATCCTCGACGAGGCAACATCTTCAGTCGACACAAGAACTGAGCGTCTTATAGAAAAAGGTATGGATGCTCTTATGGAAGACAGAACTGTATTTGTTATTGCTCACCGTCTTTCAACAGTCCGCAACTCTCATGACATTGTAGTTCTTGAAAAAGGCGAAATCATTGAAGAGGGCGACCATCAGACCCTTATTGATAAAGGTGGAAAATATTACCAGCTTTATACCGGCACATTTGAAATGGAATAATATCCTTAACGATAAAGGCAGCAGAAACCAATCGGTAATCTGCTGCCTTTTTATTTGTCTTGTAGGATTTTTCTGAATTCAGAGTTCGTGCAAGCGACTCCGTTGCCGAATGTAATTCGGCACGAGGACGCCCCATCGGGCGTCCTCGGAAAGCACCAAAGGTGCTTTCACGGAGCCGCAACCCACCTCTTCATCAAGCTAAAAGCGATGCAGAAAAATCTGCACCGCCACGCTTTATCAGAAATATCTTGTAAGACCTACAACCTTGCCTAAAATAGCAAGTTGATCAACTATGATAGGCTCAAAGCTGTCATTTTCAGGCTGAAGTCTGAAATGACCGTTTTCTTTATAGAAAGTCTTGACTGTTGCCTCATCTTCAATAAGTGCAACAACTATGTCGCCGTTTCGGGCAACAGGTGTCTTTTCAACATAGAGAATGTCACCGTCGAAAATTCCTGCATTGATCATACTTTCACCGCGTACACGAAGAGCAAACATCTCTTTATCAGAAGAAATATGTGCACCGTTAAAAGGTATATAACATTCGATCTGCTCTGTTGCAAGAATCGGAAGACCGGCTGTTACAACACCGAGAAGAGGCACGTGTCTGACATTTTCACTCTGACCAACAATTCTTATTGAACGCTTATGCATAGGATCACGCATAATATAGCCCTTTTCTTCGAGTGCTAAAAGGTTAGCCTGAACTGAAGATGTAGAACGAAGTCCTACAGCCTGACAGATTTCTCTGACTGATGGAGGAACACCACCGCCTGAACGCTCTTTTAAAAATTCGAGAATAGCCTGTTGATTATCGGTTAAATCATAACTCATAAGGATACTCCTTTCGAAAATATATAATAATGTCGAATATTGTCTGATATTATTGAAACAACACAAATGTTCGTTACGATGCCATTATAGCATACAAAAACCGAAAATGCAAACATTTGTTCATATAAAATTGTAAATTTTTTATGTTTTTTCTTGTTTTTGCATATTTGCAGGTTACTGAATAATAATAAAAGTAACTTTTAATAAGAAATGGTGGAAAGAAATATGAAAGAGAAAAAGAGTATCCTTGAACGAGTAGCCTCGGGTAAAGGCTTCTATGTTGCCGTAGCACTAAGTTTAGTTTTAATTGTAACAGCTATTGCTATAGTATATAACTCCTCCGTCGATATGCTTAGAGACCTGGATATCCCCTCAACACTTCAGCAGGTAGAAAAGAATCAAACCAGCGTTAATGACCCGAGAAACGATGACGACGATTACAATGATGAAGATGAATTTGATAACGATGATGATTATGAGGATCACACAAAAGAAACCTCTGCTACACAGCAAAATATAACTGAAAAAGCGGTTGTTGTCACTGAGGCGACCACGGAAACTCAGCCCGTTGAAGTTTTCAGTAATGACACTTTCATTTTTCCTTTATCAGGAGATATCGACAGAAGATTTTCTATGAGTCCTGTTTATGATGAAACTATGGAAGACTGGCGTATTCACAAAGGTGTGGATTTCTTGTGTCAACAAGGTGATGAAGTAAAAAGTATAGGCAACGGCAAAGTTATAAAAGTAATCGCTGACCCAAGTTGGGGTTATTGCATCGAGATTGATTACGGAAAATTTACAGCCAAATATTGCGGTCTTCAGCAGGGCACAACCGTAATTATCGACGACGTTGTTTCAAAAGGTGATATCGTCGGCAAGGTTGACGCTATTCCTTGCGAGGGCAAGCAGGAAAGTCACCTACATTTTGAGATTGTACGAGATGGCGTATGGATTGATCCGACCAGCGTTATGGGAAGTTGAGACATTTATTGCGCCCGATTTTCAATCTGATGATAAGGTTGATCGGCGGCTCCATTAAATCGCCGATATGGCGATTTACAGCGACAGCGTCGCTGAGCCGAAGCCAAAAGCTTCGGCTATGGAGCCGCACCGCTGATTTCAGCAGATATTCTTGTGCAAAGCATTCTTAACTTACGCAAAAACACCAACTAAATTACATACATTTCTGCCTTTTTTGACCTTATTGACAAAAACCAATTTAGGGCCTTTTTTTGTTGACAAAACCTAAAGTTTTATGCTATAATTTCATTGTCTATTGTGCTATAATATTATAGTATAATTTACCTTGAAACTGACGGATAAGTGGAGCACCACGTGAATTGAGGGAAATCATATCAGTCGACCGTCTGGGCTACTTATCAAGGGAACACCCTTGTTTAAGTATGCCCTTTTTTATTTTGCTGCGATCCACCTGATACGATCAGCAAAAAAACGCAGTCAAAATACGGGTACAGCGTACCCTGATAAACTTATAAAATAACTCTTTCAAGAGGAGGATTAAGATTATGAAAAAAGTTGCAATTATTATGGGAAGCGACAGCGATTTGCCTGTAGTTTCCAAGGCTGCAGACACCTTAAAGCAGTTTGGTCTACCCTACGAGCTTCACATCTATTCAGCTCACCGTACACCTGTTGAAGCTAAGGAGTTCAGTGAAAACGCAAGAGCTAACGGCTTCGGTGTAATTATTGCCGCTGCAGGTATGGCTGCTCACCTTGCAGGCGCTATTGCCGCTAACACAACCTTACCCGTTATCGGTATTCCTATGAAATCAAAATATCTTGACGGTATTGATGCCCTTCTTTCAACTGTACAGATGCCATCCGGTATCCCTGTAGCTACAGTTGCAATTGATGGTGCTGTCAATGCCGCTTTGTTGTCTATTGAGATACTCGCCGT
>JAZQZO010000413.1:0-2131 GCA_045634065.1 Acutalibacteraceae bacterium | reverse complement strand
TACCACGCATTTGCCGTCACATCGATAAACTGAAGCTTTGAAGCCTGTGTGTTCCCGGTGAAACTCATACTTTTTACTTCAACATAGTCAGGTGTGCCTTTGGCAGTTGTAGAATTTGAAACCCGAATTACATTTGAACTTTCATAGCCTTTTGTGTATATCAGAAGGTCAGCGGAACTGGGACTTATATTTCCTGACATCCACATAGAACCGTCAGTACGTTCAAGAAGTGTGATTCTGCTGTTATCATTATACCATGTATATACCGAAGGAAGAAGCTCTATTTTTTTCTGAATTGTACGGTTATATGCCGAGTATGTTGCGGAGTCTCTATGCATATTGGGGAAGTTTGTGATTATATTGTAAGAACTGGATATACGACCCGAATTTCCGGGGTGTGGTAAGTAGGGATCGGTACCATAAACTCTGCCATCGACTGCATAGTAACCGCCCTGAGTTGCACATACATAAGCTGGACAATCCACATTATCAATACTCATTTTACCCCATCTGTACTCATTGTTATCACAATATCTTGCTGCAATAGCATAGGGAGTTGGTTCGTTTTTAACTTTAAAGCCAACGAACGTACCCTCTAACTGATTAGCGGCTTCATAGGTTGAAAAGAAGTTTTCGATTTCACCGTATGTACCAAGATATTGGCTATACTTTGAACTGAATCCGTAAAGATTTCCGTCTGAGCTCTGAACAAAGCCATATATATTATGTGTTCTGATCTGGTCTGAAATGCCATCCGAGTCATGAAGCGGGAGAACCTTTGTAAGAAGCTTATTCTGGAATATGCGCGTAGCATTATCGCAGAGTTTAACAAGTTCAAGTTCAAGTGTATATTCCTGCTCAACTCTACCGCTCGCAAAGGCGTTCATATCCACTGCACCTGCGGTGATTTTATTATTGAAGCGGTAGAAGGTGTTATTTGAATCAACAACGCCGTTGGAAACAACGCCTTTTGCCTTATCAAGCATCTTTTTAAAGCCTCTTGCATAGCCGTCGCCACCCTCGACAAAGCTATATGCCATATGGAAAGAGCCGTCAGTCTTTATTACACCGATAACCCAACCGTCATTGGATTCTCCTATATCAACACAGTTTGTTGCGATGGTCTTGCTGTCTTTTATCTGCTTTACTTCACCATTGTTGGTAAGATAATGATTTGCCGTTGTTTTCTTGACATTTGTTGCAATTGTCTTCTTTTCATATTTATCGGTAACGCCGTAAAGTGTACCATCAGCGGTGACGATATTTCTCTGATAGTTTGCCATACCGCTGTCATATCTGTAGTAAGAATAACTTACAACATTCTTTATTTCATTCTTTACCGATGGGTCTATCACCTGGAAGTCTGTTGCTACCTGATAATATGTACCGTCGGGAGTTATAAATTCTTCGTCGCTAAGAATTGTATTGGTGTTATACTGCTTTGCTCCCGAAAGTGCAGGATACTGAGTGTACTTATATTCTTCAATCTTATAATCTTCGGGAAGAAGGTTTTCGGCAACACTCTTATCTGCTATCATGGCTTTATCAACGATAAAGTGCATATTTTTGCTGCTGAAATCGTCAACGGCTTCATACAGGTCGCTCGAATGAGAAAAGTACATATATGCACCGTCGGGCTTATAATTGGAGTATGTAATAAAGCTTCCGTCTTCTTGGGCTGCAAGAATTACGCTTGCAGGTGAAATGTTGCGTACAAAGTTCAGCTTTTTATCATAAAGGTCAATGGAAACAACGACGGTATCCAGCGAAAGATGAGCTTTTTTTGCAAACTCCGATTCTTTTCCGTCAAGGAAATCGTCAATTGCAAAATCGCTTATAAGTCGCATACTTTTTACAAATCTTCTGTCGATAGTTCCGACAGTACCGATATAAGTAAGTTTTATATGATGGTATATGTAATCTTTTCTCTCAAGGTCAGGAGCTGCGTAGCTTGACTCATCTCTGAAGCTTGTGAGCAATTCAAAATAGAAGTCGCCGCCCTTTTCAAGTGACATTGAACCAACTTTGGGCGATGCACCGTAAACCTGAGCTATGGGTATATAACGTTCGAAGATACCGCCTGCAGAAAGGTCTATTTCTTCTGTTTCTTTTTTTGGTTGTTCCTGTTTTG
>JAZQZO010000412.1:0-2709 GCA_045634065.1 Acutalibacteraceae bacterium | reverse complement strand
GTGCCACTCTCGGTAACGATGCAGGTACCATCGGTGCAGCTTGTCTTTCAGAATAATAACGGAGGTCATATTTTGACTAATCTGATTAACAAATTAAACTCAAACAATATTTCATATAAAATTGATGAGCCAATGTCAAAGCACACCTCTTTTAAAACGGGGGGTAATGCCGCTGTCTTCATCGATATTGCTGACAGTGTGACTCTTGGCAAGGTACTCGGAATTTGCAATGAAACTGAGACTGATATCTTTATTTTCGGCAAGGGAAGCAATCTTCTTGTCAGTGACGACGGAATCAGAGATAAGGCTGTGATTCACCTTTCAACTGATTTTTCCGAGATGAAACTTCTTGATGAAACTACCATTGAAGTTAATGCGGGGGCTTCACTTGCATCTCTTTGTAAGTTTGCTCTTGCTAATTCTCTCACAGGTCTCGAGTTTGCTTATGGCATACCGGGTTCTGTCGGTGGTGCTGTGTATATGAATGCAGGCGCCTACGGTGGAGAAATGAAAGATGTGGTTACGAGAGTAAAACACGTTGACAAAATGGGAAAAGAAGGCTTTTTCGGTGGAGACGAACTTGATTTCTCATACAGACACAGTGTTTACAGCGACTCTGACCTTGTTATAATTTCAGCTGTGATTAAACTCGAAAAGGGTAATCAGGTAGAAATAGAGGCTCAGATGACTGATGTTATGGGTAGACGTGTTGATAAACAGCCGCTCGAATATCCAAGCGCAGGAAGCGTTTTTAAGCGCCCTGAGGGTTATTTTGCAGGTGCTCTTATTGAACAGTCAGGTCTCAAGGGAAAGAGAATCGGCGGAGCTATGGTCAGCGAAAAGCACGCAGGCTTCATCATTAACTATGATAATGCAACAACAACTGATGTTACTAATCTTATAAAACATTGTCAGAAAACTGTTTTTGATAAATTCGGAGTTGAACTCCACACAGAAATTAAATTTGTATAAAACGAAAGGAGGTTCTGTATGTCTTTTTCATCAGAAATAAAAAGTGAACTAATGAGAATAGCTGATGCACCTGAATGTTGTCGTCACGCTATGGCCTATGGTATGCTTCTTTTCGGCAGATGTTTCAATGAGCAGGAAATCTCAATTATGACGGATAACCCCGCTGTAGCTGATAAGTATACAGAACTGACTTTTGAAGTTACAGGTGTAGAAGCATCACGATTTGTTTCGGACGCCGGAAAAACCACTGTCAGTATCAGCTCACTTGCGGACAGAAAAACAGTGCTTGATTGTTTTTCAAATTCAGGCAAAGAGAAGGTTATGCGAATTGACAGAGGCAACCTTCGCAACGAGAGTGAAAGTGAATTCGAATACGATATGCAGGACAGTATCAACTGCTGTAATGCGGCGTTTCTTCGCGGTGCATTTCTTTCCTGCGGTACCTGCAGTGACCCTAATAAAAGCTACCATATTGAATTTATAGCGCCCTACAGAACTTTAAGTCTTGATTTGCTTAAGATACTCACAGACTACGGTTTAAACGCCAAACATATGCTCAGACGCGGTATCAATGTCATTTACATAAAAGACAGCACGAGTATTGAAGAACTTCTGACACTTATGGGTGCTCAGATGGCGGCTATGGAGATTATGAACATCAAAATATATAAAGATGTCCGTAACCTCACAAACAGGCGAAATAATTTTGAAAACGCTAACCTGACCCGTACGGTTTATGCATCATTTGATCAGGTAGAATCCATACAGAAGCTCAAAGATGACGGTGTTTTCCCGACACTGACCGATGACCTTAAAATGATTGCACAGCTTCGAATTGATAATCCCGATTCGAGTCTTCGTGAAATCGGTGATATGTGTGACCCTCCACTGAGTCGTTCTGCTGTCAACTATCGCCTTAAGAGACTTATGGATATAGCTGAAAAATTAGGAAAGTAACCCCTTTTGGAGGAAAAGAGATTGAATAATAACAAATTTTCCGTTCCTCAGGAGGAATTGGACAAACAAAAAGAATATATGAACCTTGTCAGAACAGTTATCTCTTCAAGGTACCCTGCCGAAGCACCCAAGGCTTTTGTTCATACCTATGGCTGTCAGGGCAATGTAGCAGATGGAGAAAGACTTCTCGGTATGCTCAGAGAAATGGGCTATGAATTCTGTCAGAGCGCCGAAGATGCTGACCTGGTTTTATATAATACGTGTGCTATAAGAGAGCACGCTGAAGACAGAGTTTTCGGTAATGTTGGTGCTCTTAAGCCTATAAAAAAGCAAAGACCCGATATGATCATCGCTCTTTGCGGCTGTATGATGCAGCAGCAGAGTGTTCCCGACAGAATTAAGAACAGCTTTTCATTTGTTGATCTTGTCTTTGGTACTCACGTATCATATAAGCTTCCCGAGTTTATGTACCGTATACTCTGCACCGGCAAAAGAGTTTTCGATATAACTGACAGCGACGGCAATATTGTCGAGGGCTTGCCTGTTGTGCGTGAAGGTTCACTCAGAGCCTGGATTCCTATAATGTACGGCTGTAACAACTTCTGTTCATATTGCATCGTTCCTTATGTCAGAGGAAGAGAAAGAAGCCGTAACTTTGATGATGTTATGAAAGAAGTCAGAGAAGTTATTGCGGCAGGGTATAAGGAAATTACTCTTCTTGGTCAGAATGTTAACTCATACAATAAAGACCTTGATGAAAGCAAGAGATTTCCTGCTCTT
>JAZQZO010000411.1:0-5121 GCA_045634065.1 Acutalibacteraceae bacterium | reverse complement strand
GACATAACCTGACTCCACCGCAATTACAGGTGTGCCGACACTTCCCATCATATCGTGTCCTAGGTGTTTTCTTTTAAATCCATAGGAGCGGGCGTTTCCAAAATCATCACAATGAGAATATGAATACCCTCGTGCAATAGGTGAAAAAGCCTTCAGACCATATTTTTTCTCTGTTATAAGATTTCCGTTTTCGTCATTTCGCTCAATTTCATACTCCCCCACGAAGCCTCCCACAACGCCTTCATATGCTTCGGGATAATAAGAAAAAACTTTGTATTTTGATGTTATTTTTTCTAAAGAAGTTCCTTTTTGCAGCTCGTCAGTTATCTTTTTCAAATCAGACTGCTTGTAAGACGAAAAACTTCCGCCATTCTTACACGCCAAAATTGCCAGAAGATCAAGCCAGCTTGGGTGATTTTGGGTGCCGTATGTTCCTACATCATATTTTAAGCAGTCGTTTAGTGCATTATATGACACACCAAAGTCAACCCATTTTATAAAATCCTTCTCATCACCTTTTTCCGCCGCGGCATAGTTTAACAAATCGCCCATAAACAGTCCCGAAAATATGAGTGAAAAGGCTGTTATTATACCGCAGAAAATATAGAATCTCCGTTTTGAGTAAATTTTTAAAAACAAATATATCACCTCGGTGAAATATATGTTTTAAAGCAATTTTAAATGATTTAAATGGATATAAAATCGTGATTAAAAAAACTTTTTAAGATTATTAAAAAAATCCTTGCTTTTTTTAAACGAGCGTGCTATAATAGTATATGCTGATTTTTTCAAAGTCTTTTGCGCCCGTAGCTCAGCTGGATAGAGTACTTGGCTACGAACCAAGGGGTCAGGGGTTCGAATCCCTTCGGGCGCGCCAAGAAGAAGCATCCATTTTTATGGGTGCTTCTTCTTTTTGTTAGGTAGGGATTCGAACCCTGAGAGGGCATTTTGCGCTTAAAAAAGTTGCCTGTGGCAAGTTTTTTAGCAAAATGGTGCGATGGCGGGTACTGAAAACTTTAGTTTTCGGTCGCCAAGCAGGCAAGGCGGCAAAGCCGACTGTATCCCTTCGGGCGCGCCAAGAAGAAGCATCCATTTTTATGAGTGTTTCTTCTTTTTGTTAGGTAGGGATTCGAACCGCAAGAGAGGATTTTGCGCTTAAAAAAGTTGCCTATAACAAAAAACCTATCGATATAAATCGATAGGTTTTTTGATTGTATAAAGAACTGTCCAACTACAGTTCTCTGTTTAAAGTAAATGAGTATTTATCGGTACAGTAGTATCCTTTTTTGTATTCCACAGGTTTCATATTTTTATCAAAAACAATAGAATCAAGCACCAAAATGGCATCTCCTGGGTTTTTATGCAGGAGTTCTGCAGTTTTTTCATCTGCATTTATAGCCTCAACTTTCTGATCCACCTTACCTATTTCAAGACCTAAACGTGCATATAAATCGTAAGTGGAAAAAGCGATTCCTGAAGTTTCCAACTCCTTTGCAAGTTTATACATATCAGCGCCATACGGACTTTTTATTAAGGAGCGGTATATAACAACAGGCTCGTCCATAGAAAAGCCAGTTAAGCAAAGGTTACTTACACGGCTCCAGTCCTTGCCGTGAAGCATTTGCTCAAAATCATCGGTATCTCGCTCTTCATAGTGCGTAATCTTTGTGTATCCGCTATAACCCATACGTGCTAATGTCGCACCGAAAGAATTGATTTTGTTAAGGTTTGAGTCAATAATGTTAGCCTTTACAAAAGTACCCTTGCCGTGAATGGAATGGGTCATACCTCCGTTTTCCAAAAGATCAAGAGCCTGACGAATCGTAATTCGGCTAACACTAAAGTGTTTGCACAATTCATTTTCAGAAGGCAATTTGCTTCCCACAGGATATTTTCCTATTCTGACTTCTTCTTCGATATTCTCTTTAATCTGCAAATATAAAGGTTTTGACGATTTGTGTTCAACCATTATAAAATCAACCTTTCGCACACTTTTCTTATCTATTTATTAAATCTTCTTGTTTTTTCTTTTCCTTGCCAAAAAACCTGCCAGCATAACAACTGCCGAAGCCGCAACCCCTGCGAAAAGGGGGTCAAAGGGTAGGACTCCCAATAATTCAAATATCAAAACTGTAACAGGTCCTAGCACAATGGCAACTCCTGCATACTGCTTTCCGACGCATTCCCTTCCCCACAAGGAAAAGCAAAGAGGCATAAATATAGTAGCTCCTCTAAGTCCCATAGACATAAACGCAAACTTTAAAATCGTATCTCCCAAAGAGCCCATCGAAAGCATGCTTGCACAAAGCAACAGCAATACAATCAGTATTTTTTCAGTTGCCACTTCCGAGATAATTCTTTTTTCTTTACGCTTGAATAGGGATAAAACATCCCGTCTTAAAACCGTGGAAATTCCCAAAGCAAGACCAGCGCCTGTTCCGACAACGGCGATAAATAATGCACCTAAAACTATGCCGGAAAACAAAGGTGGCATATGCTGGGTAACAAAGAGGGTCAATGCGGTTTTGGGTGAAATCCCGGGTGCTGTTGCACGCATATAAAGACCAACCAATATTCCACCGATACCAACGGGTGGAATTAATGCGGCACTAAGCAATGCACCTCTCGCGGCAGACTTTGTATTTCTTGCGGCAAAAATCGGTTGTGCATAGCTCTGGGTTGTGATAACACCTAAAATAAGAGAAAGCATAGCTCCCAAATCCGTTCCGATACCACGCGCAAACAGACTTCCGAAGTTAACATTAGAAGGATTATCTATTGCACCCACAAGTTGTGTAAAACCAGTCATTCCCTTTGATAAAATTAAAACCAAAACCCCGCTTGCCATCATAGAAACATATAACAGTAGCATTTTTAAAATACCCACAAGACCGCTACCTCTTGTTCCGCCAAAAATTATATATAACACCATAAATGCAGCGGAAATAAAAAGAGACGGAATCAAGTGCATGTCTGGTACTACCACTGCAATAATAGCCGTTGCTGCAATAAGCTGGGAAATAATGTTTATAAAGCTTCCCAAAGACGAAAGAATTGATGCAATAAGACCGTTTTTTGATCCGTATTTGTCAGAAATAAACTCAATAAGAGTTTTGTGTCTACTTTTATGCAAAGGCCTTGCGAAAAATAAGGCAAGAATCAGGCAGGCGATTCCGCTTCCCAACGTAAACCACCAAGCGCTCATACCAAAACTATATGCAAGCTGAGCCGTTCCCACAGTAGATGAGCCACCAACCAAAGTTCCCATAATTGAGCCCGCAACTACCTTTGCAGATAAACCCTCGCTTTCCCTTGCAACTTTGCCTGAGTAAACGCTTAGTGTGATCATAGAAATCAGGGATAGGACGATGCCAAAAATATGTAAATCAGTCAAAAACTCTCACCTTCTATACCAGTTTATTTTACAATAAATCAGGGCGGTAGTCAACCAATTACCGCCCTTGTTTTAAAAATTATTCTTCAACAGGAATTTCGATGTCATAAAGTGGTGGATACTGCTGACAACCAAAAACATCACCTTCGCCAAAAGAGCCTGACGGTCTTAGGCGATTAATTGTGAACTTGATTGCAAATGCCGGGTCAAATTCCACGAAATCTGCAATACGATCATTGGGAATTCCATATAATTTTGCAACGGTTTCACGGGTTAGAGCGCCTGAATTTTTAACAAGCTCATAATTCTCCTTTTCACGAAAGATAATATCAAAAGTGATACGGTCAGTTCCCGCATTTTTACTTCTTATTGTTTTTGCTAAATCAACCAATTTCATTGTCTTCATATCAATCACTCTCCTATCTCAATCATTGTAACAGGGAATAGTTCCAACGGATCGTCAACTTCAACTGTGTGATCCATTGTCCATACATAAGCAGGAGACATTTCAACAACTTCGTCCATAACGAAAGCAGCGGTTCCCGCAGTACCCTTAACTTCAGGAAGACGGGCATAGAACAACTGACGAGTTCCTACCAAAGCAACTTCTTCAGCGATTTCCTTTGTTTTAGCAACGCCTTCAACAACAACCATCAACTCGTGTGACTTTGTTTCTTTAATAGGCTCTAAATCGCCCATAACACCATTTTTACCGAATACACGGTAGCTTAATTCGTACCAGTCATCAGGACGGCGTTCCTTAACTTGAGAACGAGCCCAATCAATAACTGCATCAATGTTCTTAATTGTATAGGGGTCTCTGATACCTGCAAGACCAAGATATCTGTAGCCTACAAAGCCTGATCCCTCAAGCTTAACCTTAACTTTACCTTCAACGGGAACAAACTTTGCACCTGTGATACGGCAAGTCTTTTCATCATACTGCTCATATACACATTCACTCATATCCATCATTCCGCCTGCTACATATTCGTAATACGGATTTGTTCTTTCATACATTGCGTGTCCTGCAACAGAAGCAGGTGTACAACGCTGGAATGGAGCCATTGCAGTAACCTTGACATCATCCTTTGTAACAGTACCAATAACGCTTTCCTTTGCACCATATGGTTCACAACAGAAAGATGCGCATTCCAGAACCTTACCTGTGTAGTACGCCATATTTTCAGGAATTCCCTCATAAATTGCAGGAGCAGCAAAAACGCAGGCATCCGAAGTACGTCCGCCGATAATAACATCTGCACCCATTTCCAAAGCTTTGATAAATGGATGAACGCCTGCTACAGCAACGATTCTGTCTGTTTTATCAAGTTCTTCTTCAGTCAGGTTACTTCTGCCGTCAAGACCTTCAATATGTATTCCGTCCTTCATTTTGTTGCGGATATATTCCTTGTCTACTTCAGAGTAGAAATACGCAAGCTTGAAGGGCTTTAAATTATGCTTTTTCGCCATATCCTTGATAAAGCGAACATACATATCAACACGGCTGTTTGTTCCTGTGTCACCGGCAGAACCGATGATCATTGGAACATTCTGTTCTCTAGCTTTTAAAAGCATAAGTTCAATGTCATGATACTGATGGTCAGGGTGGCTGGCGCATTTGTCCGCACCAAGAGGCACAGGACCAATATCGTCACTACCGCTATCACAACAATAATAATCGGGCTTTGAAGTCGGAGGCCAAGCGGTCTTAGGAAGACAACCAT
>JAZQZO010000410.1:0-8259 GCA_045634065.1 Acutalibacteraceae bacterium | reverse complement strand
AAATCGGTATTCTCAGAAGTATCGGTGCATCTAAGAGTGATGTCTCAAGGGTGTTTAATGCTGAAACTGTGACAATCGGTTTTGCGGCAGGTACCTTGGGTATAATATGTACACTGCTTATAGAGATTCCTATTAATCTTCTCTTGCAGCACTTTACAAATACTTTTGCCGCTGCAGAACTTCCTGTCGGAGTTGCAATCGCCCTTATTTGTGTCAGTGTCGGACTTACCTTTATTGCAGGTCTTGTGCCCTCATCTCTTGCAGCTAAGAAAGATCCCGTTGAAGCTCTCAGAACAGAATAACTAAACTTTATCCCCATTCTCTGCGAATGGGGATTTTTAGTTTTTGCAGGAGGTTGGACAGCGGCTCCGCAAAGCACCCGGATGGGTGCTTTGCGAAGAGGCAGCTTGCTGCCTCTTCGGTTGCGACTTTGTCGCAACGCGGAGCCGCCCACCGCTTTATTGAAGTTTTACAAAAAAACGAAAAAACAGCTTCGGATTTTATTGATTTTTGCATTGTTATATTGTATAATCAGATAAACACATTATGAGAGGATGAAATTATGAAGAAATTTTTCCTTTTTGACAACACTGAAAGCGATACCAAGGTATCCAATACCCGATTGCTTTCTCACGCTGCAGGTCTTGTAGGTCAGAATATGGCATACAGCCTGGTATCAAGCAGGCTTTTTGTTTTTCTTAACACTGTTCTCGGTATACCTGCGGAGAAAACAGGTATCATCACAGGTGTCAGCACTATGTGGGATGCTATTAACGACCCGCTTTTCGGTTCACTTATGGACCACAGAAAACACAGACCCGGCTATAAACTTCGTCCCTTCCTGTTGTGGACTCCTTTAATTATCGGTTTACTTGTTACATTGATGTTTGTGGACTTAGGCCTTGATACAAACAAGACTGTCCTTTACATACTTGTTCTTTACTTGCTTTTTGATACTTTTTATTCATTTCAGGATATTGCTATCTGGGGTATGGCATCATTGTCCAGCCCTAGCTCTGATGAACGAAGACGAGTAACGCAGTGGATCAGTATCGGTGCAGGTCTCGGCGGTACTATTGCAGGCCTTTTCCCGATGTTCAAGGATATGTTTGTTCGTGGCGAGGTAATGAGTGAAAAGCATACATATCTCTTCTTTGCTTTCATTTTCGGTATGGGCGGTATGCTGATGTCGATGTTTTCATATCGCATGAAGGAAAAGGTTATAGATGTCAACGCTCAGGAAGATATTCCGGCTGCCGAAAAATTCAAGGCTATGATGAAAACTCTTGCTAACCTCAGATACAACAAGACTCTTATTATTGTCTGCCTTGCAAGAGCTGTTCAGTGCCTTTCACTCACTTTGCCCTGGGAATATTTCTTCGAGAGCGAAGGCGTTTCTTACAATGTTTTCGGCACCGAAATCACAGGCGGTACGGCACAGATTGCCTACGGCTATATAATGGGTATCCCCGGTGCATTCGTTAACTTCTTTGCAGTACCGATTATCAAAAAAATAGGCGGCAATAAGAAGCTTCTTGTATATTCTGAAGTGGTGACTATTGTTGCAAGACTTATCGCATTTGCAATCGGTACAAATGAAAGATATAAGAACATTGGCGCACTGTTTATGGTAATGGGTGTTTTAGGTTCAGCACAGATTCTGACCAATATGAAGGATATCGCACACCGTTCTCTTCTTACAAATGCAGTAGATGAAATGGAACTCAAGACAGGAGAAAGAACAGAGGCTATCTCATTCTCAATGCAGAACTTCGTTTCAAAGTTTACAGGTGCTATCCCCAAGTTCATTCAGGGTTATATGCTTAAGGTTATGGGCTTCCAGGAAAATCTTACAGTTGGCGGCAAAAGACTTGAAGGTTCAGCTCTTGTACGTGCACAGACAGCTCCCCGTTTCCTCAAATACCGTTGGCATCAGTTTATTTTAGGTCCTGCTATCGGTTCAGCTCTTTACCTCATTGTTATTCTCTTCCTTAAAGATGACCAGGGTCACATTGCCGAGGTTGAAAGACAGCTTAAGGAAAAGAGAGAAGCTGCAGCGCTTGAGCTTGAAAAAGCTAATGCTTAAGTTTTATATCAAGGCGATAATATGAAAATGCGTCAGATAAAAATAATCTGAATTGGTTGATTTTTGGATATGGTTATGATATTATTTAAATAAAGAAAAATAAAAGAAAGGAGAACTCTTATGTCAATCGGTGAACTCATCCAGTTAATAGAAAAGATTATAAAAGCTCTTATTGAGATGTTCGGTGGTTTTGAAAACGGTGATGCTGAATCAGGTGAAGATGCAGAAGCTACTGTATAATGCAGCTATGAATTGATTGTAAGGCAAACGGACCTTATAAAATTGATAATTAATAACAAGAATCGTCGATGAGAATAAGTTTCATCGACGATTTTTAATTATAGAAAATTATGTAAGCAGAGTAAAATTTTTATTTTGCTTTTGTTATTTTCAAGGCCGCTGAAGAAATATCATCTCTTGTGTTTTTGTCACTTCTCAAAGCTGCAAGGGAGCTTATATGTGAGGCCAAATCCTCCATATTGTTGGTACTCCAGGAGAGAAGTTCATCGTTTATCCAACCGCAATCTTCACCTGTAACACCGTCAGATACCAGCAGAATAATATCTCCGGGAGAAAGATTAACTCTTGTATGTGCGGGGGAAACATTCCGTATGATGCCAAGAGGGAGCGACTCCTGCTTTATGATAAATACTTCGTTACCGCTTCTGATGAAGCTGATAGCTGCACCTGATTTATAAAAATCAGCTGTAGCGGTATAGAGATTGATACTAACAGCATCTACTGTTGAAATGGATTCATCTGTAGACTTCATTATCATTGCTGAGTTTACTGCTCTAACAGCGCCATCAACAGAGAAACCTCCGCTGAGTAATTTTTCTATTACGGATGAAGTCAGGGTGCTGTCAATGGCGGCTCTTGCCCCGGTACCCATACCGTCGCTTATAAGAGCTGTTCTGGTGCCTTCTCCCGAGGCTATAAAACTTACACTGTCACCGCAGAAACCTTTTTTGCTCAGTGGCTTCTGACAAAAACCGAACTGAACCTCATAGAGATATTTTTCTTCAAAGGTTATTGTTGTTTTGACATCACCAACATTTATTTCTGCATCTCCAAAACGACGCTTGGAGATGAATTCTATTATATGGCGAAGTTTTTTTCTGTCAGTTTCAAAAGGTCTGTCAATTATGCTGATTTCAATTGTTACTCTACCGTCTTTGTCGGTGTAGTAGTTGAGGGCATCTGTGTATATACCTGCATCCTGCAGAGCTGAGCGAAGGGCGAATGATTTTGCAGTATCTTCGATTTTACTGCCTGCAATTTTGTCGGCAGTTTCTTTCAGAAAATCACCCATACCGCAGAATTGGTCAGTGAGTACTTTGCGCATTTCGCGGATTTTCATTTTTACAGCCATATTATTGGCGTGCTCAAAGGAATTTTCTTCAATACGGCTGATAAGCATATTACGGCGAGTGCATCTCTTTTCAAGAGGGAGCTTTCCTTTGCTTCTTTTTTCAATGCCGCTTATAGCTAAAATATCGCTGGCTGTTGAATCAAACATTTTATTCCAGCATTTACTTTTGTTTTCACAGTCTACACAAACACTTTGCTGAAGATTTGCAAAAAGTCTGTTGACCTCGGGATTTATTACGCTGTCGAGTTTATCGCTGACCTTGCCTATGATATCCGATACATCGTAAATATTATTTGCGGCCGCTAGAAGATTCTGAGACACCTGACGGCACACAGGGTTATCGGGAGCAATGCCGCTTCTTTTAAGGGTATCACCCAGGGCTGTTATCCATTTTGAGGGTAAAATCATAAAGGCTGATGAAGCTATTGCGGTTTCCAGAAGGCTGATGATAACATTGCTGCCTGTGCCCTCCATAAGGCTTATTACGCTATAACTTATGCCGAAAGAAAGGGCAGTTACAATCTGACCTAAGGGTGAAAACACACCCGCAACAAGTCCTGACAGAGCATAACAAGGGAAGAGATATCTGAAGTCGGGGTCAATGCAAAGTGCGGCACCTATACAGACCCCTGCGACACTGCCTGCTGCACTGCCCTTATAGAATGAAATAAACATAAGAGCTATACAAGAAAATATTCTGGCAGGGGATAGGCCTTCAATATCAAAGCCTGACATACACATAAGAAAAACACAGACCGACAGTACAAGGCTGGTTGAGTCCTTTACTCCCAGAGCGCTGATGCCTGTTTTGAATACAGGGGTGCGGAAACTTCTTATAAAAAACACCGAAGCACAAAGGGAAAGGAAGCTCTCGCAAATCACCATAAAAAAACTTACATAGTTGAAATCTGTCAGAGCTGCAAAAACCGTACCGGTGAGTGCCACCGATAAAAAAGAGGATATGTAATTAAGGACGGAAAAATCTTTGTGAGGAAAGCGCCTGGTTACGCCGAGCCTTACAAGACACATAAAAGCTGATGCTATAGTGTACTTCAAAGCTGTCTGCCAACCTTTAGACAGAAAATAGCCCATAGATGATGCCACAAAAGCAGGAAAACAGTAGTCAAATTTTATCGCTGACAAAAAAGATACGGTAAACGGTGACATATCGCCCAGAGCCTCAAGCTGAGAAAAACAAAAGCCCGCAAAGGCGAAAATGGCAAATCGGAGGTAGTAATAGATATTTTTTTCTTTAGGAGCAGTATCTAAACTGCCATAAAAATCTTCGTTTATTTCTGAGGTGGTATCCTTGGCTTTGATGCTCATATTAAATCTGCCTTTCGTAATTATTCAGTGACATTATATATTAAAGCAAAACCGAAAAAAGTCATATTATGTAAGGGTGGCTGTAAGGTTAAAATTTTAAGTTGCTATTGATATTACCTCTCAATGTGTGATATAATGCTCGCAACTTTTTATTGAAAGACAGAAAGAAGATATTGAAATGATCGGTGTATTAGTTAATGTTGCAACAGTTTTGATTGGCAGTACTATTGGACTTATCTTTAAAAAAGGTATATCAAAGAAATATACTGATGCTGTTATGGTGGGTATCGGTCTTTGCACTGTGCTTATCGGTGTGCAGGGTATGCTGAAAGGTGAAAATGTACTCGTTGCAATTATATCTATGGTTATCGGTGCAATAATCGGCACGGCTCTTGATATCGACGGCAAGCTCAACGGCGTAGGAGATTTTCTCTCGAAAAAGCTAAAAAAAGGTGACAGCGACAAGGTCAGCGTTGCCGAAGGATTTGTGACAGCAAGTCTCTTGTTCTGCGTAGGCGCTATGACTATAATAGGCTCACTTGAGTCAGGTCTCAAGGGTGACCACACTACAATTTTCACCAAGAGTATTCTTGATCTGTTTTCCTCGTGTATGCTCAGTGCGTCTCTTGGTATCGGGGTGATTTTTGCTGCAATATTTGTTTTTGTTTTTCAGGGTGGGATAGTGCTTCTTGCAGGTTTTCTTGAGCCGCTTCTCAGTGACGGTGCAGTTGCAGAAATCACTTGTGTTGGCTCACTTATGATTTTAGCTTTGGGACTTAATCTTACAGGCCTTTCAAAGTTCAAGGTCGCCAATTATTTCCCTGCTCTTGTGCTTGCACCATTTATATGTTGTCTCTTTGAATTTTTAGGAAAATATATTCCCTCGTTGGCATAAAGGACGGTTGAAAAATGACTCAGACAAGAAAAGATAGTTTAATTGGTTCAATATTCTTAGCCCTTGCAGCTATAATATGGGGCAGCTCATTTGTTGCACAGACAGCAGGTGCAGAATTTGTAGGTCCATTCACTTTCATTTCCATAAGAAGTCTTTTGGGTTCCGTGGCACTTCTGCCTGTTATATTTGTAATGGATACCATAAAGAAAAGCTCAAAACCCCAGGAATACAAAAAAATGACCAAGGCCGACTACAGATATCTATTTATTGGTGGCGGACTTTGCGGTGTTGTTCTTTTTGCAGCATCGTCTCTCCAACAGCTTGGCATAGATGGCGGTACTGCTCCTGGTATGGCGGCTTTTATCACGGCTTTGTATATTCTGTTGGTGCCTATATTCTCTGTGGTTTTAGGCAAAAAAATCAGACCCGTTATATGGGTCTGTGTAGGTGTGTCTATTGTTGCTCTTTATCTGCTTTGCGTAAAAGAGGGCGGCAGAGTACAAGGCTCTGACCTTTATGTTTTGGCTTGTGCCGTGTGTTATGCTGTGCATATTCTTGTTATTGATAAGGTTTCGCCAAAACTCGACGGTGTGCGTCTTTCGGCACTTCAGTTTTTTGTTGCAGGTATAATCGCAGCTATTCCTATGCTTTTATGGGAAGAGGTCAGTATCGAGGCTCTCAAGGCAGCTGCACCTTCAATTGCATATTCTGGTATAATGTCGAGTGCTGTTGCGTTCACATTCCAGATTTTAGGTCAGCAGAAAACTGAGCCGACTATCGCAACAATGATAATGTCGCTTGAAAGCGTTTTCGGTGTGCTGACTGCAATGATAGTGCTTTCTCAGGTGCCAACTACAAGAGAAACTCTCGGTTGCATATTGATGTTTGCGGCTATAATTGTAGCACAGCTGCCAGAAAAGAAAAAATTGTAACTGTAGGGTTAAGAAATCAAATTCATATAAAATTTGGCTGTTTCCTCAGGGGAAATGGCCATTTTATTTTTTACACACCACTTTATTGTGGCACAGAAACTGCTCGTAAGGTGGTTTAGAAGAAAATCTTCGGGTACATCTTTGCTGAAATCTGAAAGGTGCATTTTAAAAAGTTCGGCAAGATATTCTCGTATATATGTCATAAAGATATCAGAGCTCTCGCAGTTAAGAAGTCCCGAGATGTCTTTTTTATGCTCTTTGAGGTGCCAGAGAATGTGGGCAAGCTTTTCTTCGAGACTGTGAGTTTCACCGGGATAGCTGCAAAGTTCGCCCTCAAAGATGTGGTCAAAAATATCGCTGCAAATAGCTTTAAGAAGGTTATCCTTGGTTTCAAAGTGAGAATAGAACGTGCTTCTGCCGACATCGGCTTTGTCTATTATATCCTGAACAGTTATGTTTTCATATTTGTTTTGTTCTAAAAGTTCACGGAAAGATTTGAATATAGCTTCTCTTGTTTTTCTTTGTCTTCTGTCCATATCGGTTTTTTTGTACAATTTTTCAAAAGTGTTCCGTATCATACAACATTGAAAAATCGTACCTTGTATATTCACCTGCCTGTTGATATTATATTATTGAACATTGTGTTCGATAACAAATCTATTGTATTATAATTTTAGATTTAAGTCAACGGGAGGGTACTGTGAAAACTGAAAAAAACATCTTGATTGCATTTCTGCTGAATCTCACTTTCTCTGTATTTGAACTTGTAGGTGGTGCTTTGACGGGAAGTATTGCGATTTTATCTGACGCTCTTCACGATATCGGTGATGCTGCAAGCATAGGTCTGTCTTATTTTCTTGAAAGAAAAAGTGGCAAGCAGCCTGATGAAAGCCACACTTACGGTTATGTGAGATATTCTGTATTAGGCGGATTTATTACTACTTTGATTTTATTGGTGGGCTCTGTGGTTGTTATTTTCAATGCCGTGAAGAGATTGCTGAATCCCACAGAAATAAACTATGACGGAATGATTGTATTTGCCGTTATCGGTGCTGTTGTTAACTTTGCGGCGGCATATTTTACACGTGATGGCGAGTCTGTTAATCAAAAAGCTGTTAACCTTCATATGCTTGAAGATGTTTTAGGATGGCTTGTTGTTCTGGTAGGTGCAGTAGTTATGCGTTTGACTGATTTCTCTATTATAGATCCTGTTATGTCAATTGGTGTTGCCGTTTTTATACTTGTCAATGCTGTGCACAATTTAAAGGAAGTTGCCGATATATTTCTTGAAAAAACGCCTGACGGAATTTCAGTTGAGGATATAAGTAAACATTTACTTGAAATAGAGGGTGTTGCTGATGTTCACCATATTCACATACGAAGTCTTGACGGGCGCCGCCATTATGCGACTATGCACGTTGTTGCTGAAGGCGGCTTTCATATTATAAAGGAAAGGGTCAGAGATGAACTTCGTGAACACGGTATAGTTCACTGTGTTATTGAGATTGAAGGGGCAGGTGAGCACTGTCACGATAAAGTTTGTGTTGTTGACCGAGCTTGTCACACTCATCACCATCATCACCACTGATAGGTGGGTTGCGGCTCCCTGGAAATGCCTTTGCGATTTCTCGGGGCCCCTCCCCACCTT
>JAZQZO010000409.1:0-2714 GCA_045634065.1 Acutalibacteraceae bacterium | reverse complement strand
ACTCGTATAATTTCGTATAACAACTATTAACCATAGCGGAGTGCAGGTCACTCCGCTAATGGTTGTTTTTACACGGGCCTTGCTCACTGACAAAAGAGGCGGTGAAATCTGCTTTTTCTGTGAATGAACAAAGCTAATATCTGAACGGAGGTAGAAAAACGAATGTCAAATGCGGCTATTGAACTTAAGGGTATAACCAAACGTTTCGGCAGTATAACGGCTAACAAAAATATTTCCATGACCGTAAACAAAGGCGAAATCCTTTCAATTTTAGGTGAAAACGGAAGCGGTAAGACAACTCTTATGAATATGCTTTCAGGTATCTATCACCCCGATGAAGGTCAGATTTTTGTTGACGGAAAGGAAGCGTCTATCCAGTCGCCGAAAGATGCGTTTAACTATAAAATCGGTATGATTCATCAGAACTTCAAGTTGGTTGATATTCTCACTGTAACTGAGAATGTTATTCTCGGTCTCAAGGGTGAGGGCAAGCTCAATATCAAAAAGAGCGCTCAGAAAATCAAAGAAATCTGCGATATGTACGGCTTCAACATTGACCCTATGAAGAAAATTTATGAGATGTCCGTTTCCGAAAAGCAGACTGTTGAAATTATCAAGGTTATCTACCGCGGTGCACAGGTTCTTATTCTTGACGAGCCTACAGCGGTACTCACACCTAAAGAAACCGAAAATCTCTTTGGTATTCTTCGCAATATGAGAGATGACGGCAAGTCAATTATTATTATTACTCATAAGCTCAACGAAGTGCTTTCACTTTCAGATAAGGTTTCGGTGCTTCGCAAGGGTGAATATATCGGCACTGTTGAAACTAAAGACGCAACAGAGCAGTCTCTCACAGAAATGATGGTAGGCAAGAAGGTTTCTCTCAACATCGAAAGAGCAGAACCTCACGACTGTGAAAACAGACTTGTACTGACTAATGTTTCCGTTGTCAATAAAGAGGGCGTTCAGCTTCTTAAAAATGTGTCTTTCACTGCAAAGTCAGGTGAAATTCTCGGTATTGCAGGTATCGCCGGCAGCGGTCAGAAAGAGCTTCTCGAAGCCATTGCAGGTCTTCAGCACCTTAAGAGCGGTTCAATTATGTATCTTGACCCCAACACAGGCAAGGAAGAAAACCTTCGCAACAAGACTCCTCTTCAGATAAGAGATTTAGGCGTACGCCTTTCATTTGTGCCTGACGACAGACTCGGTATGGGACTTGTAGGCTCAATGGGCATCACAGACAATATGATGCTTCGCTCCTATAAGGGCGGCAAGGGTATGTTCCTGCAGAGAAAAGACCCCAAAGAGCTTGCGGACAAGATTATCAAAGAGCTTGAGGTTGTCACTCCCGGCACAGATACACCCGTAAGAAAGCTCTCAGGCGGTAACATTCAGAAGGTGCTTGTGGGCCGTGAAATCGCAGCAGCTCCCACAGTTTTTATGGCTGCGTACCCTGTAAGAGGTCTCGACATCAACTCATCATATCTTATTTATAATCTTCTCAATGCTCAGAAAGAAAGCGGCACTGCTGTTATTTTCGTCGGTGAAGACCTTGACGTACTTCTCGAACTTTGCGATAGAATTTTAGTTATCTGCCACGGTCAGATAAGCGGTATTGTAGACGGTAAGAAAGCTACAAAGGAAGGCATCGGTATGATGATGACAGGTCTTCCCACAGAAACAGAAAAGGAGGATGACGCACAGTGAAAGTCAAAACAGCAAAAGAACCCCTTATCAGAATAGCCAAGCGTACTGACCTTAGCACAAAGCTTTCATACGGCATCAGAGCCGCAAGTGTAATTCTTGCCCTGTTAGCCTGCGGTATTACTCTTATTCTTATCACAAGCGGCAAAGTTTCCTTCGGTGAAGTTTACAGTGAAATGATAGAAGGTGCTTTCGGTACAGCCAGACGTATTAAAATCACAGCAAGAGACACCTGCGCACTGCTTTGTCTTGCAGTAGCCTTAGCCCCTGCATTTAAGATGAGATTCTGGAACATCGGCGCAGAGGGTCAGGCCCTTGTCGGCGCTCTTGCTTCTTGTATAGTTGTTAAACTTTGTCCCGACCTGCCTGTGGCACTGCTTCTGCTTCTTATGTTTGCTGCAAGTATTCTTTCAGGCGCACTCTGGGGTGTGATTCCCGGCTATTTCAAGGCTAAGATTCAGGCTAACGAAACCCTCTTCACCCTTATGATGAACTACGTTGCAATTCAGCTTGTAAAATTCTTCGTTGTCCTTTGGGAAAAACAGAAGGGTGCAGGCGTTATGTCAACACTCACAACAGGTAAACTCCCTCAGCTTTTCGGTGTTGACTACGGTTGGAGTATTGTAATTATTCTCGTTATCACAGTTTTATCCTATGTATATATGAAATATTCAAAGCAGGGTTACGAAATCGCCGTTGTGGCCGAAAGTCAAAACACTGCAAGATATATCGCTATCAATGTAAATAAGGTTGTTGTCAGAACTATGGCTCTGTCAGGTGCTCTCTGCGGTCTTGCAGGTTTCCTTCTCGTCAGCGGTACTCATCACCTTGTGAAGAGCGATATCGTCGGCGGTAACGGCTTCACTGCTATTATTGTTGTGTGGCTTGCAAAGCTTAATCCTCTTACTATGATTCTCACTTCATTCCTGGTTTCATTCCTTGATATCGCCACTGCGAACATTGCATCTTCCTGCAACCTCAACGACTTCGCATCAGATGTTGTTGTA
>JAZQZO010000408.1:0-7060 GCA_045634065.1 Acutalibacteraceae bacterium | reverse complement strand
GCTGTTTAAAATGATTGTCACTAAACCGCACAAGATATGAATCCCGGTTAGAACAAGCAGAAAGAACACGGTGCTTATAATGAAAAGGTTTTCGGTAATACTGATATTGATAATTACGTGTACCGCTATACTTTACGACTGTACATCGGGTGGTGAAAACAAAATGGAAAATTCATACGAGCAGATTACTACTGCCGAGGCAAAAGAAATAATGGTTGAAAGAGACGATTATGTTATTCTTGATGTCCGCACACAGGAAGAATATGATGAGGCTCATATAGACGGTGCAATTCTTATACCCGACTATGAAATCGTCGCCAAGGCTGAAAGCATACTCAAAGATAAAAATCAGCTTATTCTCGTTTACTGCAGAAGTGGCAGACGAAGCAAACTTGCCGCAAGTGAGCTTGTAACATTGGGATATACCAATGTTAAAGAATTCGGCGGAATAATTGACTGGCCATACGAAACTGTTTGATGGTAAGTGTATAAGATATTAAATGAACCTCCTTAATCGGTGTTATCCGAAACTAGGAGGTTTCTTTTTATCTATAGAAACGACAAAACCGCCGGGGATTTCTCCTCGGCAGTTACTGTTTTATTAGGTTTTATCAATAGTGAGCTACACCGCATTCACATACGGGATTCATCTTAAACAGTTTCCAGAAGAACTGAACAATCTTCCAGATGAAACCTAAGAAGCCTTTCTTGTGGCACATATGGTCACAATCGTCATCGGAATCGTCGGGAGTGTTTGGTTCATCGGGAGTATCGACAAGTTTTGAACCTTCGTCGATTACAGTATCCTTCGCAGCGCAAACAACGCAGGTAGCTGTTTTTGTGCCGTCTGAATCCTTTGTTGCATCATTGTTGGGAATATATTCCACAAAGATATGAGGTGATGCTTCAGATTCTCCGCACACCATACAGGATGCACTGTGATTTCCGTCTTCGCTTGCAGTCCAAGTATCCCAGGTGTGACCGGGAGCATATGAATCTATTTCTGAATACTTGTAGTTACAGTCCTTACATTGATATGTAGTTTTACCATCTACAAGGCAGGTTGCAGGAGTAACAGTTTCATCATAATCACAGTTAGCAGTTTCAGTAAAGCTACAGAGATAACAGCTTCTTGTGTGAGTACCGTTTCCGTTCATACCCCAAGCAGTGTAAGAATGTGTATGGTACGCAAAGGTTTTGCTTTCAAGAGCAACATTACAGATTGAGCAGTATTTTGTCATCTGACCTTCGTGTTCGGGAGTAGCTTCAAAATCAATCTTCCATACACCATTGTCATGGCCTGTGCTTGCTATTGTCTCTGAACCGATAAGCTTATTACAGTCGTAGCAATAAAGTGCCTTTTCACCGTCACGGATACAGTTAGGAGTTACAGTTGTGACTGAATATGTACTGCCGTGGCCCTTGGCAGGAATTACTTCATTTGAAATAATAGTCTTACAAGTAAGGCAAGTAGTTGTTTTGCTGCCGTCTGTAGTGCAGGTTGCAGGTGTAACTGTCTCAACAGGAATATGGTCAGCCTTGGGAATAACCTCTGTTGCCAAGCGTTTGGAGCAGGTCAGACAGTTTCTGTAGCGTTCACCCTCAACGACGCAGTTTGCGGGAATGTAAGTTATCCAGCCACCGGGACGGCAGGTATGGTTGTTACCTGTGTCTGTAACTGAAAGCTTAAGAATAGTAGTCATTTCAAGGTCATCGTTGGTGATGTAGGTCTTTCTGTCAACTGCCTTTGTATAATACTGTTCGTCGATATCAAATCTCAGATAATAATCACCGAGTTCATTTGCAATAATTGTCTGAGTTGTAGGTGTGGCCTCAATAGTAATACCCTTTCCTGCTTCATAAGCGGGTAAATCGTTACCGTCTTTATCGCAAAGATGCCAAGAACCCATACGACCAAGGAAGCCGTAATATGGCATATCAAATTTGTTAAGACCAATTACGTTTACAGTATTAAGGTCAAGTTTACCTCCGATGCCAAGTGTATATGCACCGTTGCCTTCAAATTTGATTCTCTCAAGATCATACATAGGATAAATTGAAGTGATTTCGGTATTGATGGATTCAGTTTTTGTTGTTATCTTACCGCCCATAGAAGACATGGGAACGTAATTCATTGCTTCTTCTGCCAGATCGAGAAGATCTGCCTTGCCATTTACTGATTCCCAATCAAGATAATTGAGTGAAATAGGATCACGACCGTCTTCCTGTGCTTCAGCCATACCGGTAACATTACCGTAGGAAAGTTCAAAAGCCTTGTTGGATGCATCGAGTCTCTTGTAAAGGTTTTCGCCTGCGTTCTTGCCGCCTATAGTTGAATCAGTACCAAAACCTACACAGATGCTGCCCTGATCATAAGTGGCAGTTGACCATGAGCCTGTACCGCCGCCCTGATAATACTCGCCGTTAATACCGAAAATGGCAACCTTGTAGCTGATGGCAACAGGACAGTTATATTCAACTGTCTCCTCGGTGGAACCAACAGTCTGCTTGATACCAAGCTCTGTGTAAGCAGGAAGATTAACGCTTACAGAACTGGATGTGGAAATAGTTTCAGAAAGTGATTTGCTTTCTGAAAAAGCAGTTGACATAGCCTGTGAAGCAGAGAAGCCTACTTTAACTGACATCTTCCATAAATTTTCCATCATTGTCAACTCATTGTTAACTTCAACTGATTCACTGAACGAGTGGCTTTCAGATTCGGTTAAGCTATTGGATACTGAGTTGGTTACAGATTTTGAGGTAGATGCACTGACAGAGGTGTTAGCCGAGGTCGGATTCTGAATGTATGTAATAGTTGTTTCACCGTCACCGCTGTCTGAATAGTAAACACCGAGAGCATTATTTTCAAAGGCATCCTTAACAGACTCATAATTATCAGCTGCAGAAATATACTGAAGGTTTTCGTTAATAATGGGTGTCAGCTTGAAATCATAGTAAGCAACACCAAAGGATGAGAACCATCTGTGAGTTGACTCTGCATCATACTGGTTGGTGATGATCTGTGCAAGAACGTGCTGTTTTGTATCATCCTGAAGAAGCTCAAGTCCGTCACCGTTAGGTGTACAGAATTCAAGTACTACATCTTTGAATTCATCTGCAACCTTCTCTTCACCGCAGGCATAAACAATCTCATCAAGCATCATATCTTCTACGTCTTTCATAGAGCCGTAATACTGAAGACCGGTCGCTCTCATATTATATTTTTCAGGCTCACCCGATGAATAGGGTGACATACTTGCGAATTGATCCCTAAGAACGACGTCTGCATTTGCTTCTTCATTATCGCTTGTGTTTGGCAGGTCTGTGTTGTACCATTTATCAAAGTCGCCGAATTGCCAGTTATATCCGAATTTCTGTCCGCCGATACGGAACACTTTTTCAGCAACCTTTGCCCATGTTGTAAGAATAGAATCCTTACCGTTGTATTTTTTATCAAGAACTGATTTATAGAAAGATACGGTATTCCTGCCGTCAAGTGTACTCTCACCGTCAAAGACATCGTAATACACTTTTTCACCGGCTACGATGGTCTTAATGCCCGTTCTGTTTCCCTTTTCATCATAAACAACATCAATTGCAGTTGACCCAGCAGGAATTGATTGTTCGTTTATTGTACCACAGCCGTAGTCGCACTCAGCTTTTTTAACACCTTCATTTGTGTCGGTAGGCAAAGTTGTTACTCTGTATTTGGTAAAAGAGTGTTCTCCGGTCTCTTCACCGAAACGAACGCCGCAAATGCTACAAAATTGGCCACAAGGAAGTTCAGCACCTGTATGCTGGTGGGCTAAAACTTTATCTGTTTCTTTAGAAGCACCGTCAGAGAAGGCTACTTCACAAAAATATTTTTTACCTTCTTTAATTTTAGTAGTGTCGAGCTGCGCTGATGTTTCGCCATCCATAGCCACTCCGCTACCTTCCATCCATGCTCTTAAGGTTATTACTTCTTCTGATTCTACACAAAGCTCCCATTCACCGCGTTTAACCTTACATGTAGCTGTATTACCGTCAGGAGTAATTTCGATAACATCTCCACCACCAGTAAAATCCAGATATACCTCGTCTATATTATCTGATGAGAATTGAATGGTTAAGGTTTCATTATCTTCAAAGGTTATTCTGAAGTATTTCAAAGTATTGGTTTCTTGGCCCATCACAGCGACCGAAGGCGTCCAGCCTGTTTCCACGTCATAGCTAGACTTGCTATACATAATACCTGGTTGGACAGGAGATGCACAAGTGTCATCTATTTCATAAGCGTCTGGCATCTCGTACCACTGATATTTAGCATTTGGGTCGTTGGTTTCAACGTAAAACTCATCAACGGTAGGCTGATGTGTGATTTCATAGCTCTCTGCTGCAAAAGCAAAGGGTACGCTTGTCACAATCATTAAGATTGCAAGAATGATTGATAATATTTTTTTCATAAAATTACTCCTTTCTTGATTAAACAATCAATCTTATGAAAATTTTATTTCTTACACTGCTTGTTTGCGGTCTCCCGCAAAGCAAATTACAGTGTCAGTTCCAGAATCGAGAAAGCCAGGGAAATGATCGCACCGGCAATCAGAAGATAGGCCCATTTTCTGTTCTGTTTCCAGCAGACCACAGCTTCGCAGGCTGTAAACACTGCAATAGCAGGATAGGTTGGATCAACAGGTAACAGGTCGGGTTTAACCTTAGGTATCAGCCAGGCAACAACGGCAAGACCGGAAATTATTGTGGCGATTTTTTGAGATACAGACATATTTTTCCAGTTCATAACATTTTTCCTTTCTTGGTTCAAGCAAAACACCATTTTGATTACTATATTATACTCCGCACTCTATTACAAACTTCTTACAAATCAGGGGTGTGCTATAAAATTTCTTTATAGTTATGAATGTATATAATTTATAAACAAAGCAACAAAACTCTGCCCTTTTTGATTTCCAGATAGAAAGGTTTCTGGTCAGTTAACAGACAATTCTACCTATCATTTCAATATGGCACAAATTCTCCATATCTACCAAAATCTTTAAAATGGTTATCTTGTTTAGTTTAAGCACATAAAAATGCATCCACGAATAGATACATTTAATCTTAGTGGTAGTTTGGCAAACAATTACTGCTTTATAAGTTTTAGCAATGGAAACTTATTCAATTTTTAAAATATCTGTAAAGCCGGTAACCTCAAAAATTTCCATAACCTCAGGACAAACATTTATCACTTTCATTAAACCGGTCTTAGATATTTTTTTCTGTGCAGCAAGAAGCACACGAAGGCCTGCGCTGGAAATGTACTCCACGCCCTTTATATCAAGAACAAGGTTTTTTGTACCATCTATATCCTCTGCTATTGCTTTTTCAAGCTCGGGTGCTGTGATAGTATCAAGTCTTCCTGAAACCTCAATAATAGTGTCTTCTATAATTCTTTTGATTTCGATAGTCATTTCAGTTGACCTCCTTTAAGTTGTGATTTTAAATTATTCGGCGGGATATCTTACCATTGAATAGTGTGTTACAGGTGTTTTGGGGATAACTTCTTCGCTCTTAAGCTCAAAGCCATAATGACGGTATAAGCCGACATTTGAATCTTTATTGGTCTCTAAGTATGCAACCATTTTTTCAGCATCACAGAACTCTAACATAGGACGCATTAATTTGCTTGCTATACCTTTACCCTGAGCCTCTTTCTTGATAGAAAGATTATATAAATACCAATCGAAGTTATCGGTAAACTCTTTTTTAAGATTCATAGCATATGTTTCATAAGTTAAAAGTCTGCCGATAATAGCGGGACCTGAATGAAGTATCAGGCTTAATCCGCCGTTAGCCAAAAACGGCAGAGTTTTATTACCTGTAAAACCAAATGGCAACCAAGCTGCAAAACCATTGATTTCTTCGCTATCAGCATAAATAACTGCATCCTCTGTCATTGTTTTAAGAGAAATCTGCATAATTAATTTTGATGCTTTAGCGTCATATTTGCCATTCGTTAACCAGTTATGTAACGGGTAGTCCTTATAAGCATCTGCGGCAACCTCAGCCAAACGATCAAGATCCTTTTCCTGTACGATATATAATCCTGCTTTTTCTATTGCTTTTTTTGCAAGAGGAACTTCAATTTTTCTGACTAATTTATCCATATCGCCACTCCTTAAATTTCATTATTTTATTTTTGCTTTTTGCTTAAAAAGTCAAGATAATGATATTATACACTTAAGGTTATTACAAACCTCTTACAAATTAGGCTTATAATTTAAAAAAATCAAGGCATCTGAAATTTTCTCAGATGCCTTACAATTCAAAGATTCTATTAATATCAGCTTTCTTTTTTACGCTTGATAAGTGACATAATGCACATACCAAGACCCATACCTGCAACACCGCTGATAGCCATTGCACCGTATGCAAACATACTGCCGATTACAGTGGGCACTGAAGTTTCAGCGCTCTTCTTGTTGTTTGAGTTACCGAAAGCCATATAAATGGTCTCTGTGTTTTCTCCGCCGTTAAAGGAGTTAAGGTTGAAGCAGTTCTTTGTACCGAATGCTGCAACAGGTGTGTACTTACCGAAGTTATCTGCTGAATCAATGAAGTAGCCTGTCGAAGTCATACATTTGCCTGCTTCGTAGCTCTTTGTATAGTAAATTGCATTCCACTGCTTACCGCTGTAGCCATTTGTGTCACCCGGCTTTTCAGTGCCATCAGTACAAAGTGAGTTTACAACAGTATAGTTGATGAATCTGTTTCCATTTGCAGTTGAAACGGTATCAACCATATTTGAAGGAATCTTTGTGTATTTGGGATTGTACTTATCAACAATCTTAACGATTGAATAAATACTGAAAGCAATCATTGCAAGACCTACAGCAACACCGAGTGACGAGAATACTACTGTTGAGGTTGAAACCTGATACTTAGCATTTATAGCATCTATCTGACCCTGAAGCTTATCAATTCGTTGTGCGTAATTTTCAACTTTCATTACTGCGTTACTGTTGTTAAATTCAATATTTTTCATCATACGCTGAAGAGTTGCTATGCTATCAGCGTCCTT
>JAZQZO010000407.1:0-5876 GCA_045634065.1 Acutalibacteraceae bacterium | reverse complement strand
CCCTTCGCTATGAGCGACGAAGAAGTAGCAGCAGCTCCCGCAAATATGAAGAAGGCTCCCAAGCCCGTTGTTAAGACAAACTACACTTACACTCTCGCAGTTTCACCTATGGACTGTATGGGTTGCGGCGTATGCGTAGGCGTATGTCCCACTAAGTCACTCAAGATGGTTTCAAAAGAATCTCAGCTTGAAGAACAGAAGGTATTTGATTACTGCGTAGCTAACGTAACAGAAAAGAAAGAAACAACTGCAGTTATGAACGTTGTTTCCAGCCAGTATAAGAAACCTCTACTCGAATTCTCAGGTTCTTGTGCAGGTTGCGCAGAAACCTCATATGCTCGTCTCATCACTCAGCTCTTCGGTGACAGAATGTATATCTCAAATGCTACAGGTTGTTCATCAATCTGGGGTGGTCCTGCAGCTACATCACCTTACACTGTTGATAAAAACGGTCACGGTCCTGCTTGGGCTAACTCACTGTTTGAAGATAATGCTGAACACGGTCTTGGTATGTATTATGGCCAGAAAGCTATCAGAGACAGACTTATCGACGACGTTAAGAACATAATCGCTTCCGACATCTGTGTAGCTGAAGTTAAGGCAGCAGGTGAAGAGTACCTTGCAACAGTAAACGACGGTGCTAAGAACACAGCAGCAGCTGACGCTCTCGTTGCAGCTATCAAGGCAGCAGGCGCAGAATGTGACCTTTGCAAAGATGTACTTGACAACAGCGAATACCTTTCAAAGAAATCTGTATGGATCTTCGGTGGTGACGGTTGGGCATACGATATCGGTTACGGCGGTCTCGACCACGTACTCGCATCAGGCCAGGATGTAAACGTAATGGTATTCGATACTGAAGTTTACTCAAATACAGGCGGTCACGCTTCCAAGGCTTCAAACATCGGTCAGGTTGCTCAGTTCGCAGCTGCCGGTAAGGAAATCAACAAGAAGAGCCTTGCTGAAATCGCTATGAGCTACGGCTATGTATATGTTGCACAGATCGCTATGGGCGCTAATATGGCTCAGACCCTTAAGGCTATCCAGGAAGCTGAAGCATATCCAGGTCCTTCACTTATCATCGGCTACTCACCTTGTGAAATGCACTCAATCAAGGGCGGTATGATCAACTGCCAGGCTGAAATGAAGAAGGCTGTTGAATGTGGTTACTGGAACATCTTCCGTTACAATCCCGCTCTTAAGGCAGAAGGCAAGAATCCTTTCACACTTGACTGCAAAGAACCCAACGCAGAGTATCAGGCATTCATCAAGAATGAAGCTCGTTACACAAGACTTATGCGTGAGTTCCCTGACAGAGCAGAATCACTCTTCGCTAAGAGTGAGCAGGTTGCCAAGGATAGATACGCTCACCTTCTTAAGCTCAAGGATCTCTATGCTCCCGATGCTGA
Source organism: Acutalibacteraceae bacterium (assembly GCA_045634065.1). Lineage (GTDB taxonomy): Bacteria > Bacillota > Clostridia > Oscillospirales > Acutalibacteraceae > UBA6857. The sequence continues at coordinate 4,467 of JAZQZO010000407.1, read as the reverse complement.
ATAATAAAATATAAAGTCAAAAGCGACTCCTAAACGGGGTCGCTTTTTTAATAAACCATCAGATTCAAAATCTGCTACACATTCACATCGTAAAAGAATTTCCTAATGTTTTCCTTTTCTGCTAAAGCTAATCCATTATAACATCAAAAAGCATATCTACAGTCTGAGATATTTTATCCTTTTTCAAACCAGAATAGTTAATAATAAGCGTGTGTTGCGGTGCTGTATCACTAGTATAATAGTAGTAGCTGAGAAACGATAACTTCACACCTCTTTCCAGTGCTCTTTTTGTCAGTTCTTCGTCACTGAGTTTCGTATTAACCTGCATCAAAAAATGCAATCCTGAGTCTTCCTCTTTTATTTTAACCTTATAATAATCAGGATGGGCCTTAATCGCCTCCATAACTTCGTCACGCTGTACACGATAGTAATTCCTCATTCGATTGATATGTTTTTCAAAATATCCCTGTTCAATAAACGATGCCAGGGTGTACTGCTCAAAATTCGAAACCGTACAGGAATAGAAGCTCAGCTCTTTACGGTAAAGCTCCATAAGTTTTTTAGGCAGCACCATATAACTGATACGGATAGTCGAAGTCAAAGACTTGGAAAATGTGTTGATATAGATAACTTTATCAAGACTATCTATACTCTGGAGTGACGGAATAGGTCTGCCCGAAAAGCGAAACTCACTGTCATAGTCATCTTCAATTACATACCTCTCTTCCGACTCGCCAGCCCAGGCAAGAAGTTCATATCTCCTGCTGACAGGTGTGACTATACCCGTAGGGAAATGATGTGACGGTGAAATATGAAGTACCTGAGCCGAAGACTTCTCCAAAGCTTTAGCACTTACACCCTGACCGTCTAAGGGTATGTAGTCAAAATCAACATTATTCGCCTTGTAAATCTGTGCAATTTTTCTGTATCCAGGGTCTTCCAAGGCATATTTTTTATCTCTACCCAAAAGCTGAATTATCAAAGAATACAGGTACTCCGTGCCTGCACCTATAACAATGCACTCAGGATCAGCACTCATACCTCTGAATTGAAAAAGATAATCTGAAATAGCACACCGAAGCTCCCTGATACCTACAGACGGAGAATTAAGAGTCAGTTGCTCTCTTTTATCTAGCATTGTCTGTCTCATAAGTTTTGTCCAGGTAATGAAAGGGAAACTATCTTTTGATGCTGAATTGCCCGAAAAATCTACGTTGTAAGATACTTCCTCACTCTGCAAGTTCTCGGCAGGGTACACATTTTTATCAGTAGGACTGCGAAGCATAGGAGAAACAATAGAAGAAACATAAAAACCACTCTTGGGCTTAGAGTAGATATAACCCTCAGCCACAAGCTGATTATATGCATTCTCTACAGTTATGGTACTGATGCCCAAATGCTCAGCCAGAGCGCGTTTCGACGGCAACTTTTCTTCAGGTGAAAGTTTTCCGACTAGAATATCGTCTCTGATGCTCTTATAAAGAAACTCGTAAAGGCTGTCTTTGCCTTTGTTTTCGAAAGAATATGTAAGCATAAGCTCGCCTTTCTGACCATATAAAATATTACAATTTTGACTCTTTCAATATGGTCAAATATAAGTATAATACTTAAAGTATTATTTGTAAACAGGTCAGGTGATAATTTATGAAAAGAATAGTAACAATTCAGGATATTTCTTGTGTAGGTAAGTGTTCACTTACAGTTGCACTTCCTATCATTTCAGCTATGGGTGTTGAAACTGCAATCATTCCCACTGCAGTGCTTTCAACACACACTATGTTCAAGAATTTCACAGTCAAGGATTTGACCGATCAGATTGAACCTATCACAAAACACTGGCAGGACGAAGAAATCGGCTTCGACGCTCTTTACACAGGTTATCTCGGCTCCTTTGAGCAGATTGACCTTATGAAGAAAATGTTCAAAGACTTCAAAACTGACAGCAATATCACATTCGTTGACCCTGCTATGGGTGACCACGGCAAGCTTTACCCTGCATTTGATGAAGCTTTTGCCAAGCATATGGCTACACTTTGTGCAGAGGCAGATATTGTTGTACCCAACGTAACAGAGGCTTGTTTTATGACAGGTGCGGAGTATAAAGAAGTATATGACGAAGCATATGTGAAAGACCTTCTCAAGAAACTCAGCGACCTCGGTGCGAAAATTGCTATTCTTACAGGTGTATCATTTGAAGAGGGCAAGACAGGTGTAATGGGTTATGACAAAGAAAAAGACGAGACTTTCTATTTCAGCCACGAGAAACTCGCATCAAGCTATCACGGTACCGGCGACATTTTCTCAAGCACTTGTGTTGGTGCACTTATGAACGGCTATGACTGGAAAGAAGCCGTACAGATTGCTGCTAAGTACACTGCCGAATGTATCAGACTCACAATGGAAGACGGCAAACTTCAGTGGTACGGTGTTCATTTTGAGCAGGCAATGCCCTATCTTATGAAACTTATAGAGAAATAATAGCGCGTTTTGTCACTTTTACTCGCTAGCAAAAGTGACATCTGACCGAAGAGAAAGCAAAGTAATAACTTAAAAGTTATAGGGACGTGGGTAAAAAGCTCTCGTCTCCTTTCTTTTTAGTTTTATATCAAATCTGATGCGTTACCACAAAACAAAGGAGACTCACACCGAGTCTCCTTAATCTTTTTATGTTGCCCTCGCCGGGCAGGTTTTTCGCTCGCCGCAGGACATTCTTTTTCCTATCGTGGAAAAAGAATCAAAAACGCGATAATTTTATTTCTGCTTTGAATACTTGAGTCTGTAAACTACATTCATAAGCACACAGTCAACGGCACTAAGAGGCTTTGCTTTGCCGAAAACTTCACCTGCAAGCATTGATTTGCAGTTCTTTTCCATAACCATTTCAGTTGCCTGAGCTTCCTCTGTGTTAGGACCGCAGCAAACTGCACCGTTGTCTCTGAGGAACATAGCATTTCTGAACTTGCCTGACATTTTCTTTGCAGCCTTCTTTGATGACTTCATTGTGTCGTTAGGATCAAAGTCTGCACACTTAACAGTTACACCGACAATCTGTGCAAAGTCATCAAGGAAAGGCTTAACTGTCTTGCCGATCTTTGATGCAGCCATAATTGCAGGTTCCTGTGAGTGGATAATTGAACCGATATCCTCACGCTTATTGTAGATAGCCTTGTGAAGGTCAGCTTCTGAGGGGTACTTGTCACCCTTGATAAGCTCGTCACAGCAGGGGCAAAGACCAACTGTTGCAACATCGTTACCCTCTTTATCCTTAAGGATAATAGCATCATCAATACGGATACTGTCATAAACTGTAAGCTTAGCAGGAGGCATGATATCTGCTCTCTTCTTAAGGTCAGCAACATAAGCAAAAACATCGCTGAATGACTGAGCAACCTTGTCAGTTACTTCGTTGTACTTATCAAAAACATACTTTGCACAAACAGCTTCAACTTCGTTTGCTACTTTAAATGCATCATCATAGTCAGTACCCATACAAACTGCGCCGTGTGACTTAAGGAAGATAGCTTTTGAATCTGAACGCTCAAGAGTGTCTATAACGCCCTGACGGAGTTTGCCTGTACCGGGAAGGCCATATGCGCTGACTGCGATGTGGTCACCGATGATATCTTTGCTGTAGCCTTCGATGCCGTTGAGGTCACAACCGAGAGTTGAAACAACACTTGCATTAGCCTGATGTGTATGTATAACAAAACCGATTTCCGGTCTGTGAAGATAGCACTGTGCGTGGATACCCTTTTCGCTTGAGGGCTTGATATCGCCTTCGTATGAAAGGTCGTCCATATTTACAAGTACGATGTCATCGGGAGTAAGACCTTCATAAGCCTTACCGCTGGGAGTGATAACAAACTGCTTGTCATCGATACGGCAGCTTACATTACCCCAAGTACGTGCAATAAGACCTGTAGAAACAAGCTGTTTACCTGCTTCTACAACTATTTTTTTAGCTTCTAAGATGTCCATTTATTACACCTCTTTTTCTATATAATATAAGTTAGGACAAGGCAGGCGGGTCAGCCTGCCTTGTAAATATGTATCAGAGATTATTCTACAACTGAGATGTTTGAGAATACCTTGTCGAAACGAGCAAGAGCATCGTCAATCATTTCTTCTGTGTATGCTGCTGATGTGTAGAGACGTGAACCTGCAAGTGTTACAAGACCTTCAGCCATATAAGCTGCACCCATATGAGTCATTTCAGCCTTACGCTTGCTTGTTTCTTTGATTACGCCGGGGATTGTCCAAGGCTTGCTCCAGTCAATTGAGAATGCAAGTGTAGCAACAGTTTCCATATGGCAAACTGAGCCCTGGTTGAATGCTACGAAGGGAAGATTATACTTATCGATAATGTTGTTAAGACCTGCTGTAAGTCTGTCACCCATAAGGCCAGCCTGCTGGCAAGCGTTCTGCTTATCGATTTCTTCAAGAGTATAGTAACCTGCTACGCAAGAA
>JAZQZO010000406.1:0-4153 GCA_045634065.1 Acutalibacteraceae bacterium | reverse complement strand
TGTTTACCTATAGCAGTATCCGTCTGCCAATAGATAGGTGAAATTCCCGAAAGAGCACCACGCTCAACATCAAAGGTAGCAACTGTTGGCGGGAAAGCCTCGTGCTTGTAGTTGATAGTTACTTCCTTGCCCCATTCTTCGGCTCGGTTGTAATAGTAAGCAGCCAACTTTTTAAGATAGGGCTTGAAGCTGTGATTATGAATCCACCAATCAAAATACAATACGGATGGTTGATATTTATCGACTAATTCACAAGTGCGAACAAGCCAATCCTCAAGCCACTCCTGACTTGCACCGAGGGAATAGGTATCGGCAGTGTACTGATGCAAATCGTGGGAATGAAATTCCTTGCAATAAACCGCAGGGCCGTAAAAATCACGGTAGGCTTCGTCATTGACGTCACTGTCAAAGGTTCTGCCCATATTCATAAAGAAGTAGTGCTCGGCTCTGTGGGTTGAAGCACAAAGGGTAAGTCCCTGCTTTTCACATTCAGCCTTCAGCTCACCCACAACATCACGGCAGGGTCCCATTTCTTTTGAATTCCAACGGTTAAACTCTGTATCGTACATGGCAAAGCCGTCGTGATGCTCCGCAACGGGCATAACATATTTCATACCCGCTTTTTTGAAAAGAGAAATCCATTCAGCCGCATTAAATTTTTCAGCTTTGAACATAGGAATGAAATCCTTGTAGCCGAAATCCTTCTGCTCACCGTAAGTCTGTCTGTGATATTCAAATTCTCTGTTGTCACGGTTATACATTGTTCTTGAATACCACTCATTACCGTAAGCAGGCACAGAGTAAATACCCCAATGAATAAATACACCTAATTTATCGTGTGTATACCACTCAGGTACCTTGTGGTGAGAAAGAGAGTTCCAATCGGCTTTGTATCTGCCTTTTTCGTTTACTTCATCAATTTGTTTTAAATATTCTTTTACTGTCATTTTTTTACACCCCAGATGCATTCATTGTTGTTACCCATAGCAGAGAAAACTATCTTCTCTGTTTTTTCTTTGCTTTCATCAATCTGCTTGCAGAAAATACCCTCATAGGTAACTCCGTCAATTACAAAAGTTATATATGCTGTGCCGTCTTTCACTGTCCAGATACCGCTGACATCTCTTGAAGAAACAGCAGTATTCTGCTTTGTGCTTTCGTAAGCCTTAAGATTTGAAATTGTACCGTCGGCATTGAGAGTGATATTCTGTGTAGGTGCGATTATGTTATTAACATCTGCCCAATCTGTGCAGCCATTGCTGATAGTACCGTGGTTTATAAATTCATATTCGCCCACAAGGTCATCCTTGTTAAATCCGTTATAATCAATAGTTTCACCTGTATATTCAAAGGGAAGAACAACTGCCCAGCCGTTCTTGGTTCTTGCCATCTGATGCACTCTTACCTCGTGTCCCTCATGTCCGTAGTTAAAACGAGTGTGGTAAACCTGGAACATCTTTCCGTCATCAGTTACAATGCTTGAAGAGTGTCCGCCTGCAAGATAAGCGGTATTGAGGCAGTCAAATTTGTAATTACCAAAAAGCTTTGCACCGCTGTTTACATAATCCATAGCATCGTTGCCTGCCGCATCGAGATAAGGTCCGTCAACATTTTTGCTTCTGTATTCTCTGATGTTGTAACCGCCGAGAGCGTTAAGACCGCAGTAGGTAAGATAAAAATAGTAGTAATCGGTTACGGGGTCATAAACGATGTAAGGTCCTTCGCCTGAGCCCTCGTTCATTTCGTTGGTACGGCTGATTCTTTTACCGTAGTACATATCGTAGCCGTCAGTATTCTTCATATACTCATAGTCGGGCATACCCGTTTCTTCCTTGAGCGGCATAATGAAAATGCCCGCCGAATATGAGCCGTAAACCATCCACATCTCACCATTTTTGTCAAGAAAAACCGTCGGGTCAATGGCATTGGGGAAATCAGATAACTTATAATTTCCGTTCTCCTTGAAGAAATCGGCTTTTCTTACATCAAATATACTGTAGGTACCGTTATCAATAAGGTCTTGTATATTTGTAAAGGAATAGTGTGTCGGATATTTGCGTACCGCACCGGCGTAAGCAAGATTATTCATACCGGAATAAACGATAGTGTTTTCGAATTTATAGGGGCCTTCAATATTATCACTTGTACACATCCATATAACAGAGTTGGCAGTACCCCATACCGACGAGCAGGCATAATAACAGTACTTGCCCATAGTTTCGTTATAGATTACATCGGCCGCCCATACAGCAGTTTCCCACTTGCTTTCGTCGTAGTTTTTCCACACCTGAAAAGCATCCGTCCACGCGAGAGCCTCACCCAATGCACTGCGAAGAGTTTCACCCTCAGGTACCAACATTTTGTTATTATCGTGAACACCGCAGGCAACATTTTCCCATGTACGCAAATCTGTGCTTTTTCCCGCACAGGCATGGGAGCCGAAAACATAGAACGTGCCGTCTTTATCCTGCACAATTGACGGGTCGTGTACACTCACTCTGCCGTCACCCGCATAGCAGGAGCCATCACCTGGCATAGCAAACTGCTTTGCAGTTACCTTTTCTGCATCTGCCACACCGAAAAGAGATGCGATGGCACAGATTGCCGCCATAAAGGTGCTGATAATTTTGTTGATAATTATAACCATTTCAAGTCCTCCTTAAATATTCTCAATTAGATTATATATCATATTAAAAGGTTTTTGTACGACATATTTATTTACAAAATGTCGTGTGTATGTTATACTGTTTCGGGTGATATTATGATTACTTTCAAGTGGAATGATTTTGATTTTACCTTGCTGATGTTCGGCAAGGGTGTATTCAGAAAGGATATGACAGGTCACAGCCACTCAAAAAACAGCTATGAGCTGCATTTTATCGTTGACGGTGAGGGTACTCTCACCACTGACAGAAAGACATATACCCTTTCAAAAGGTGATTTTTTCGTAACGGGTCCCAATGTATATCATCAGCAGTCAACCAACCCTGAAAATCCTTTAACCGAATATTTTATATACATTCAGGCATCGGATAAAAAGACTAAAAACGCTCTTGTTTCCACCTTTTTATCAAACCACTTTTACATTCAGAGAAACTGTGTCCTCTTTGAACTTGTTGAAAAAATCCTCTCGGAAAAGACTGAATGCAAATGGGGGTACGAAAACATCATCGCCGCCCTTATGCAGATTCTTATGACGGAAATCACAAGGCTTTACTGGCCCGATTTCAAGGTAACAACGGAAAATACCGAAAACCTCAACGACAGACGTTTCATTCTTATTGAGCAGGCATTTATCAATGACCCTGAGGGTATCACACTGCCAAAGCTTTCGGGGATTATCGGTCTTTGCGAAAGACAGACGCAGAGACTTTTAAAAAAATATTACGGAATGTCATTTTCGCAGAAAAAAGCCGAATCAATTAAAAGATAACCATACTTACCGGAGCCTTGTGCTTCGGTTTTTTCATTTACCTAAAAGGATATTGGTGGTAAGAACATCTTCATGCTTATAATCATCTCTCGGAATAAGCGTTCTTGCTTTTGTCGGACAGGTAGTAACACAAAGTCCGCAACCGAGACATTTAGAAAAATCGGTTTCACTCTTGCCGTCATCAGCCACAGTATTGGCTTTAAACATACATCTGCTGACGCATTTTCCGCATTCGTCACAGCCTGAACATTTTTCTTTATCAAGGCTAACGATTTCAGGACCGGCTGACATTTCTTCTGTTCTGCCTGCCATATATGACCTGTAAGGAACACAGATTTTATCGTCACAGTTACACATTACAAAAGTCCACTTGCCGTTATTGTGACAATAAAGCACGTTATGTACAAGTCCGCATTCATCGAAATAGTGGAGCTTTTCTTTTGCTTCTTCTGCTGTTTCGATGGGATAAAATTTTTCTTTAATTCCCGTGTACTTCATAGTGGTCTGCATCTCGGCAAGATAAAGCAGAGCCATATCCTTCATTTGCGGCTCTCTGCAGCGTTTTAAAGCCGTCTGACAGACACATTTTGTAACCGCCATTCTTGCACTGTTGTTTTCCGTATTCTGAGAATAAATGAAGTCAACAAATCTGCAGGCAGCCTCGGTCGAAATTATAATACCCGAAGGGAGAGGCTTGGGTTTTGCCATTTTAACATACTT
>JAZQZO010000405.1:0-13040 GCA_045634065.1 Acutalibacteraceae bacterium | reverse complement strand
GGTCTTGTTTTACCGATAATTACATTATCACTTAGCCCTATGGCACATATAACGCGTCTTACCCGTTCATCAATGCTTGATGTTCTCGGTCAGGACTATATCCGTACTGCGAAAGCAAAGGGCGTTTCACCTAAGAATGTTATCTTCAAGCACGCGCTTAAAAATTCACTTATACCCGTTATAACTTACTTCGGACCAATGCTTGCATATATCGTTACAGGCTCACTTGTTGTTGAGCAGATTTTCGCTGTATCAGGAATCGGCAGGGCTTTCGTAAACAGCATCATTAACCGTGACTATACTCTCATTATGGGTACAACTATCGTTCTTGCAGCTCTGATTGTAATAATGAATCTTATTACAGACTTTGTTTACAAGCTTGTTGACCCGAGAATTACTTTGGAATAAGGAGGAAAACAAAATGAAAAAAATGCCTTTAAATTTTCACGTAAATGTTGACTCCTTTATTCCGGCTACTGATAAAGAAAAGGAATATATGGTGCAGATGAGACCGTCATCAACTTTCTTCAAGGACGGTGTCAAGCGTCTTGTTAAAAACAAGGTTGCTCTCGTATCTCTTATTATCATCATATTAATAACACTTTCATCAATTATTATTCCTATTTTCTGGCCCTATTCATATGATTCACAGCTTGGTATTACTCCGGGTAAGCCTGTTGATGCTTCATATGCTAATCTCTCACCTTTTGAGTACGGTGCAACCGAGCAGGCAAAAATTGTAGCCGGCGAAAAGGTTTTTCCTCACATTTTTGGCACTGACCAGCAAGGACGCGACTTTTTCATTCGTGTAGTATACGGTACAAGAATTTCACTTGCAGTCGGTTTCTTCGCAAGCATCATCGTGCTTATCATTGGTCTTACAATCGGTTCAATCGCTGGCTTTTTCGGTGGCAAAATTGACCTTGTAATTATGAGAATTGTTGATATTATCTATTCACTTCCCGATATGCTTATGGTTATTCTTCTTTCATCGGTACTCAATGTTTCTCTTAAGCCGATAATTGACGGAACATCGTTATCTAAAATCGGCACCAACATTATAAGCTTATTTATAGTTTTTGCTGTGCTTTATTGGGTATCTATGTCGAGACTTATCCGCGGTCAGATTCTGTCTCTTCGTGAGCAGGAATATGTTCTTGCAGCTAAGGCTACAGGTGCAAAGAGCAGTTGGATAATCAGAAAGCATCTCATTCCCAACTGCATCAGCGTTGTAATTATCTCAACAGCACTGCAGATTCCTAATGCTATTTTTACAGAGAGTTACCTTTCATTCCTCGGTCTTGGTGTTAATGCGCCTATGCCCTCACTCGGCTCACTTGCTTCCGAGGCACTTAACGGTATTAACTCCTATGCTTACAGATTGGTAATTCCCGCAATCGTAATTTCACTTATCGTTTTATCACTCAACTTGCTTGGCGACGGTCTTCGTGACGCTTTTGATCCCAAGCTTAACAGCTAAAGAAAGGAGAGTATTATATGCCTTTATTACAAGTAAACGACCTTCGTACCTCCTTCTTTACAGATGCAGGTGAAGTCAAAGCTGTAAACGGAGTTTCTTTTACCCTTGAAAAAGGTAAGGTTCTCGGCATTGTCGGTGAATCAGGCTCAGGAAAATCTGTTACAGCGTATTCAATTATGCAGATTTTAGCATCAGCAGGCAAAATCGTCGGTGGCTCAATCAAGCTCGACGGCCAGGAACTTGTTGGAGCTGACGAAAAGGTTATGAAAAATGTCAGAGGTAACAAGGTATCAATTATCTTTCAGGACCCTATGACTTCACTTAACCCCACATATACAATCGGCAATCAGCTGATGGAAGCAATTCTTCTTCACACAAACCGTGATAAGAAGCAGGCTTATGACAGAGCTGTTGAAATGCTCACACTAGTTAATGTTAACGAACCCGAGAAACGTATGAAGCAGTACCCATTTGAACTTTCAGGCGGTATGCGTCAGCGCGTAATGATTGCTATGGCTCTTGCGTGTGAACCCGATATTCTTATTGCTGACGAGCCTACAACTGCTCTTGACGTTACAATTCAGGCGCAGATCCTCGAGCTTATGAAAGACCTTCAGGAAGAGCTAGGTATGGCAATTATTATGATTACTCATGATCTTGGTGTTGTAGCTCAGATGTGCGACGAAGTTATTGTTATGTACGCTGGTTCAATCTGTGAGCAGGGTACAGCTGACGAAATTTTCTACAATCCTCAGCACGAATATACAAAAGGTCTTCTGCGCTCAATACCCTCAACAACTTCAGCAGGTACAAAACTTCAGCCTATTACCGGTACACCTATTGACCTTCTCAATATGCCTAAGGGTTGTCCTTTTGCACCTAGATGCGATGCAGCTATGAAAATCTGCATCAATGAAAAAGCCCAAAAGGTAGATATCAACGAAAATCATACAGCATCTTGTTGGATGTGCATTAAAAATATGCTCGATAAGGGTGAAATTTCCCTGGAAAACAGTATGGAAGGTGGTGACACCCAATGAGCGAAAAGCAGACTTTAATTGAAGTGAAAGGTCTTAAAAAGTACTTTGATATCAATGTCGGTATGTTCAAGACAAAGCCTCTTAAGGCTGTTGACGATGTATCTCTTTCAATTAAAAAGGGTGAAACCTTGGGCCTTGTTGGCGAGTCCGGTTGCGGTAAAACAACTGTCGGTAGAACTATTCTTAACCTCTACAAGCCTACTGCAGGTGAAATCTGGTATGACGGAAAGCTTATTAAGTCAAAGGCTGATATAAAGGAGTTCCGCAAAAAAGCTACTATGGTTTTCCAGGACCCTTATTCATCACTTAATCCTCGTATGACTGTTTCCGACATTATCGGTGAACCGCTAGACGTTCATAAGCTTTATAAAGATAAGAAAGAGCGTGAAGAGAGAATTCTTGAACTTATGGGTCACGTTGGTCTTAACTCCGAACACGCTTCAAGATACGCCCACGAATTTTCAGGCGGTCAGCGCCAGAGAATCGGTATTGCAAGAAGCCTTGCAGTAAATCCTGACTTTATCGTTTGTGATGAACCTGTATCAGCTCTTGACGTTTCAATTCAGGCACAGGTTATCAATATGTTCGGTGAACTTCAGCAACAGCTCGGTCTAACCTATCTATTCATCGCTCATGACCTTCTTGTTGTTCGTCATATCAGCGACAGAATCGGCGTAATGTATTTAGGAAGACTTGTTGAGCTTGCTGATGCAGGGGAGATTTACGATAATCCTCTTCATCCGTACTCGCAGTCGCTTCTTTCATCGGTGCCTATTCCTGACCCGAAGATTGCGAGAGCTAATAAGCGCATCGTACTCAGCGGTGATATTCCAAGTCCCCTTAATGCACCTTCAGGTTGTCCTTTCCGCACTCGTTGTCCTCACGCGACAGCTGTGTGTGCCGAATCAATGCCTGAACTTAAAGAGGTATCAGCAGGTCACTTTGTTGCTTGTCACAGAACAAAGGAAATTAACTAAGTATTTTGATGCATCGGCTTAGTATGCATTGAATATATAAATCAGAAAGGAAAGAAAGAAAATGAAAAAAATTCTTGCTTTAATCCTGGCTGCTGTAATGTTATTTACATTAGCCGCTTGTGGTGGTAAAGAAGTTGACACAAACTCACTTGCAGTTTGTCTTGCTTCAGAACCTCTCACAATTGACCCCGCACTCAACTCATCAGTTGACGGTGCTACAATGGTTGCACACCTTTTCTCCGGTATTGCTAAGTGGGCCGAAGATGAAGAAGGCAATCTCATTATCGTTGCAGACGCTGCAGAAGAGCTTTCAGAAGGCGTCGTTAATGCTGACGGTACTGTTACTTACACTTACACACTCAGAGACGGTCTTGTATGGTCCGACGGTCAGGCTGTAACAGCAGCAGACTTCGTATTTGCTTGGAACCGTGCAGCTTCACCCGAACTTGCAGGCGACTATAACTATATGTTTGATGTAGTTAAAGGTTATGCTGAAATGTGGGAATCAAAAGAAACTGTAACTGATGAGCTTGACGAAGACGGCAACCCTGTTGTTGAGATTGAATACCTCAATCCCGATGCAAAGCTTGCTGTTGAAGCAAAAGACGAAAAGACCCTTGTAGTTACTCTTAACAACGAAGTAACTTACTGGAACGAACTTCTTGCATTCCCCACATACTATCCCGTACGTGAAGATGTTGTTGCAGATGAAAGCTGGGCAACAAAACCTGAAACTTATGTTTCAAACGGTCCTTACACACTTTCAGGTTGGGAGCACAACAGTGTCATCACAATGACAAAGAGCGAGAACTACTATGATGCAGCTGCAGTTACAATGCCTGAAATCAAGTTCTATCTTTCAGACGATGCTAACAATATGCTTACAAACTTCAAAAACGGTGACTGGCTTCTTATTGATGACGTACCTACAAACGAAATCTCATCACTTAAAGAAGCTTATCCCGATGAATATGTAGTTTCCGGTCAGCTCGGCACATACTATGTTTGCTGGAATATCAATGAAAACCTTCTTCCTGCAACAATCGACTACACAAGTGTAGAAGCTGAAAAGGCTCAGGAAGAAATCAGATACGCTCTTGGTCTTCTTCTTGACAGACACCACATTGTAAATCAGATTTCACAGGCGGGTGAAGTACCTGCATCTTCATTTGTTGCAATGGGTCTTACAAATCCCGACGGTACTCAGTTCTATCAGACTGCCGGTTCAAGTGAAGAATATTTCGGTTACTACAATGTAGCTGTCGAAGCTTTTGAAGCAAACTATGCAGAAGCTATGAAGATTCTCAAGAAGTACTACACATACGATGAAGCTACAGGTAAGTTCACTGATATACCCACACTCACTTATATCTACAACACAAGTGATGCTCACCAGGCTATCGGTGAATACATCCAGGGCGCTTTTGCTGCTGTTGGTATCAATGTTGAACTTACAAACCAGGAGTGGAATACATTCCTTGAGACACGTAAGAACGGTGACTATTCAGTAGCTCGTAACGGTTGGCTTGCAGACTATAATGATCCTATCTCATTCCTTGATATGTGGACAACAGTTTCAGGCAACAACGATGTTCAGTTCGGTAAGGGTGAACACAAAGATCTTGCTATCTATGACCTTGATCTCACAGCTTATGGTATTGATTACAAGGTTGAAGATGCTACTTGGGCTAAAACATACGATGTGCTTATCACTGAAATCAAGGCTTGCGATAATACAGCTACAAGATATGAGCTTATGCACCTTGCAGAAGATTTCCTTATGGCAACAGGTTGCCTTACACCTATCTACTACTACACAGACATCTATATGATTGATGACAGTGTAGCAGGTTTCTTTAGCAATCCTCTTGGTTACAAGTACTTTATGTACACATCAATCGTTGCTGAATAATAAGCAATAATTAAAGGCATCCGTAATGGGTGCCTTTTTTGTAATGTATTTTTAGTTTGATGAAGAGGGGAGAGGCGGCTCCACTGCCGAACTGCGTTCGGCACGGCGAATTATATTCGCCTGAAATCACCATCGGTGATTTCGTGGAGCCGCCGCAAAACCACAGTTTACTCAATTTCCTGCACAAGTGCTTCTGCTTCTTCCCAGGCAAGCATCGCATCTTCGAGTTCCGATGAAAACTTTGCAAGGTCATTCTGCAATTCTGAGAGCTTGACATAGTCGCTCAGATTGTTTTCATCAGTAAGAGCTTCTTCGATTAATAGTATTTTCTCTTCAAGTTTTTCAACGGTTTCTTCAGCTTTTTTAAGAGCTCTCTCTCTACGTGATTTTTCCTTTAGTGGGGTAGTAAAGGACTTTTTTGGGGACTTTTCAACGCTCTTAGCAACACTTTCAACTTCAGGTGAGGGGAGTAACTGATTTTCAAGATATTCTTCATAACCAAACTTATATAATTTAGTTGTTCCGCCTTCAAATGAAAGAATTTGCTGAGCAACTTTTTTGATAAAATATCTGTCATGCGAAACAAATATTAACGTGCCTTCATAGTCAACAAGCAAGTCTTCAAGAGCTTCTTTGCTTAAAATATCCATATGGTTTGTCGGCTCATCTAGAATAAGGAAGTTAGGCTTTTTGCCAAAAATCTTGCAAAGCGCAAGTCTTACTCGTTCACCACCGGAAAGCATATCAACAGTTTTAAACACATCTTCACCTGAAAATAAGAAAGCGCCAAGGGCACTTCTGGCCTGAAAATCGTTATAAGAAGGGAATTCATTCCTAAAATCATCAAGTACTGTATCTGTACTTGAATACTGCGCCATCTGCTGATCAAAGTATCCGATCTTAACACTACCACCAATAATACAATCACCACCTAGAGAGGGGAGTGCACCAACTATTGTTTTCAGAAGTGTGGATTTTCCCAGTCCGTTGCCACCGATAATGCCGATATGTTCACCGCGTTTAATATCAAAATTTACTCTTGAAAGAACTTTGTCGTAACCTATGGCAAGGTCCCTGACTGTCAAAACATCGTTGACAGAACGAACTGTAGGCTGAAACGCTGCTTTGAATGTACGGTTGTCATAAGTTTCCGGTGGTTCAATTAAATCCATTCTTTCAAGTTGTTTAAGCTTTGACTGTGCCATAGCAGCCTTGTTAGCTTTGTATCTGAAGCGTTCAACAAGCTCTTTGAGTCTGGCAATTTCTTTTTGTTGGGCCTCATAATCCTTTGCTTGCTGTTCTCGAAGCAGTTGTTTTTGTGATACAAATTCTGAATAGTTACCGTTATATTTATAGGTTTTACCGCGTTCAATTTCATAAATTGTTTTAACAGTTTTATCAAGAAACATTCTGTCGTGAGATACAATAACAACAGCTTTTTTATAGGTAGAAAGATATTCTTCCAACCAGGCAACTGCATCAACATCGAGATGGTTCGTCGGCTCATCAAGAAGCAATAAATCTGGTTTTGAAAGCAGAAGTTTAAGAAAAGCTATTTTCGTACGTTGACCGCCTGAAAAATCTGATAAAGGTTTATTTTTTTCTTCTTCAGTGAAGCCGAATCTTTTAATTGCAGCTTCATATTCTTTTTCAAAGTAAAAACCACCTTCATTAGTGAAGATGTCAAGCAGGGTAGTGTACTCGCTGATAATATCAGGATCATCACTTTGGCTCATAAGTTGCTGTAATTCATCAATACGATTTTTCATATCAATGATATGCTTATAAGCACTTCTTATTTCATCAACCAAACTGACACTGTTGTCTTTAAAAGCCATCTGACTAAGAGTGCCTATTATAGGTTTGCCGGAAATCATAAAATTGCTGTTAGCCTCAGGGTTATCTTTTGAAATTTGCAATTCACCAGCTATTAATCTTAGAAGAGTTGTTTTGCCGCAACCGTTTCTGCCAACAATGCCGATTTTACTTTCTGTGTTAATTTCAATATTTACTTTTTTTAGTATCGGTTCACCTGATAAATCGACAATGCCATTTTGAATAATTATTTGCATAGAATTATAGTCCTTAATATTATGATTTGATATATTTTATCACATTTGAAATTTTTTTACAACACGCAGGGAGAGTATTTTCGACTTAAGTGAAACTAAAATTAACAACTATATAAAATTAATATTTTATATAGTTGAGGTGAGTGATTTCGCATAAATAGTTAAGTACGCTGCCGAAATACCGACTATGAAACAAATTCAATAAATGCATAACTCAATCTTTTATATACGTAATTATATTTTAAAACGTCAAATCAGGTTTTCAAGATAATTAATATGGCAATTAAAATACAACTTATTAATCATCAGCTTAGACTCCATTATAATATTTGTGTTAATTTCTATTAGAAAGAAATTTTATCTTTATATGCAAAGGAATGACGTTTAATAGAAATTATTATAATGACCTGAGCATCGTTTTAAAAATTTCTATTGAATAAGATAATTGCAAATATATTGAATTACCTTATTAATCAAACAATACTATAATGTTTATTGAAAATAATTAAGTATACAAAATTGTTTCAACAATAAATTTAAATTGAAATTTTATTTATTTATTTTTTCTAATAAATTATATGGAAATTTTAAACTAACTATATAAAATTAATTTCTCTTGACAAAAATCAAAAAATTTTATATAGTATATCTATAAGAATTATATGGGGTGAGATTATGCTTAATGGTATTGATAGAAATCTTTTGCCTGCAACTGTCGACGAATATATTAGTGAACTGTTGATTGTAAAAGCACGATCTGAAGCAACTGTGAGTCAATATATAATAGATTTATATCTGTTTTTTTGTTATCTTGAAAAACTCGATACTACCCCGTCCCCCGGTCACGAAAGAAAAAATTATGACTTAACACATATTGATATTAATTATCTGAGCAAAATAACCTTAAGAGACATTAACAATTTCTTAATATTTTGCAGCTCTGATCGCTTAAATTCACAAAACACCCGTGCCAGAAAAGCATCTTCAATTCGTGGCTATTTTAAATATATTTCCGAGAAAATGAACTATATCGACCACAATCCTGCTGCTCAATTGCAGGTAGCCCCGCCGAAAAAAGCATTACCTAAGTATCTGACTCTCGAACAAAGTATTGCGCTATTGGATAGCGTTAAAGGCGAAAACAAAGAACGAGATTATTGCATACTGACATTATTTTTAAATTGCGGACTTCGCCTTGCAGAGCTTTGCGGATTAAATATAAACGATGTAAACTTTGAAAATGAGACGATGATAGTTACCGGTAAGGGTAATAAACAGAGAGTGGTTTATCTCAATGATGCCTGTATCAAAGCTCTGAAAGATTATCTTTATGTACGACCGGCAGGCTCTTTAAAGGGCGATGACAGAAAAGCACTGTTTATAAGCCGTCTTAATAAGCGTATCGGCAGACAAGCTGTGCAACTTATGGTATATCACTATCTTGAAGAGATAGGACTTAACGGGCAGCATTATTCAGTACATAAACTCAGACACACAGCAGCGACTCTTATGTACCAACACGGTGATGTTGATGTTCTTATATTAAAGGATATGCTTGGCCACGAACAGCTTTCAACTACAGAAATCTATACTCATCTTGAAAACAAGCAATTACGCGATGCTGCAAAGAAAAATCCTTTAAGCAAACAAAAGGGCGTCAAGTAAAATCAAACAGTGAAGAAAAGCTGATAATTGCAATAAAATCAACTAAAGCTGAAAGTAATATTAAAAACAAAATAAAAATAGATCGTAATAGAAATTTGTTTAACGATACTACCCTACCCTCTTTTGAAATTAGACTTTCTCTTATTATATCAGACGTAATAAAGCTGTTTTGCGTTGCCAAAATCATTGAAAATATCAATATAAATTTACCCGGTAATGTTACCAACAAACAGTACTCAATGCCTTTAAGTGAAAAGGTATCATAAATATATGTTGTCAGCATACCTAACCCCATAGATTTGACTACAGTTAAAGCAAATATCCCTGGAGTACCAACAGCACTTGTGCCTAAAACTAACATTATTATAAAATAAGGAATATTTGACAAAATAATGCCCGATAAAATTTCGGGCTTATTTTTATGTGAAAAATCCATAGAGAAACTAATAAAATAATCAAACAGGGAATTGACCAAATCATCCTTATTAATTAAATATATAATAGAGCCAACAATGATGCCCACAACTATCATTATTGCTGAAGTAATAGCCGACTTATTTACGCTATTTATCTTGACGGAAGGTTTTGAAATTACAGCATTAATTTTCACAGCAGTACTCCTTACCGTCTGAGTCTTTTGTTAACAGCTAATATACCGCCTGCACCTGATGAAACAAGAAGTATAACGCCTGTCAATATCATATTAAAATCCACACTGAAATCTCGCAGAATCGCAGAAACTAACATTAAAATAATATTCATCGGTAAAGAGAATAACACACCTGCTATAAGACCATTTTGCCTAAGTTTCAAACCTGCAAAAAAACCAGAAGAAAGACTGCTCAGGGTAAATATGATCAAAGAAAAAATATAATCATATTTTTGAGGTAAATCTGCAATCAAAGCAAAAAACGAACCCAATAAGAATAAAAATATATATGTTAAAACCGAAAATAATTGCGTCTGTAAAAAAATTTTCAACTGTTCATTTTCAGGTTTAGTTTTCTTGGACCTACTTGGCTTGATTTTATCCATAATAAAAAGCCTCCCATAATTCATCTGTTAAATGAATATGAGAGACCTTGTTTCATTATTACTGATTATTCAGCGTCTTTCTTGCCTTTAGCAGCCTTCTTGTCTGCCTTAGCTTTTTCAGCAGCAGCTCTTGCAGCTTCTCTTTCAGCCTGAAGTCTTTCTGTTGCTGTGTTGTTCTGCTGAACAGCCCAACGAGTAATCTGCATTCTGTTTCTGTCAGCGCCTGTTTCAATGATAAGGTGCTGTTCTTTTACGATAACAACCTTACCGCAGATACCGCCGATTGTTGTGATTTCGTCACCAACTTCAACAGCGTTGCGCATTTCTTGCTCTTCTTTCTGTCTCTTTTTCTGGGGACGAATCATTACAAAATACATAATTGCAAACATTGCAACGAGCATAATGATCATTGATGAATTGCTGCCTGCAGCTGCAGTGCCTTCTGTTAAAAAGTACATTTGACTTTTCCTCCTAATGTAAAATACTGACAAATATTATAACAGATACCATCCGTTAATTTCAATAGATATTCAAAAACTTTACATATTTTTCATATACGCGTATCAAGTAAATCCACATATTTATCGTGAAACTCTTTATAATTACCGTTGTCAAGAGCTTCTCTTATTTTTTCCATAAGAGTGTTATAGAAATAAAGATTGTGCATAACACAAAGTCTCATAGCAAGCATTTCCTTAGCTTTGAAGAGGTGTCTTATATACGAGCGTGAGAAGTTACGACAAGTCGGGCAATCGCACTCGGGATCAATGGGAAGATTATCCTTTTCATATTTCTTGTTGTTAATATTGATAATACCGTTCCAAGTATTCAGGTGACCGTGACGTGCATTTCTTGAAGGCATAACACAGTCAAAAATATCCACTCCCCTATATACGCCTTCAATAATGTTACCAGGAGTACCAACACCCATAAGATAACGTATTTTTTCTTTTGGCATATAAGGTTCAACGGCTGAAATTACACGGTACATATCTTCTTTGGGTTCACCGACAGCAAGGCCGCCGATAGCATAGCCATCAAGATCAAGAGCAGCGATTTCTTTCATATTTTCTATACGCAGATCTTCAAAAGTACAGCCCTGATTTATACCGAAAAGAAGCTGTTTCTTGTTTATGGTATCGGGAAGTGAGTTGAGACGGTCCATCTCAGCTTTACAGCGTTCAAGCCATCTTACGGTACGCTTGCAGGATTCTTTTGCATACTGATATTTAGCGGGGTTTTCAACGCACTCATCAAAAGCCATAGCAATAGTAGAGCCGAGGTTTGACTGAATTCTCATACTTTCCTCAGGTCCCATAAATATCTTTTTACCGTCAACGTGAGAGTTAAAGGTTACACCCTCCTCCTGTATCTTACGAAGCTTAGCAAGAGAGAAAACCTGGAATCCGCCACTGTCTGTGAGGATAGGACCTTGCCAACGGGTAAACTCGTGAAGACCACCCATTTCTTTTACAAGCTCATCACCAGGTCTTACGTGAAGGTGATAGGTATTGCTGAGCATAATCTGACACTTAATCTCTTTAAGGTCAAGGGCTGACAAAGCACCTTTGATTGCACCACAAGTTGCTACATTCATAAAAGCCGGTGTCTGCACCGTACCGTGTACTGTTTCAAACTCGCAGCGTCTTGCGGTACCTTCGTTTTTTATAAGTGTTAATTTGGATTTCATAGGTCACCTCAGGAAAACTGCATCGCCGAATGAGAAAAATCTGTACTTCTCATTAACAGCAGTTTTATAGAAATTCATAGTATTTTCATATCCGCAAAAAGCACTTACAAGCATAATAAGTGTGCTTTCGGGCAGGTGGAAGTTTGTAATAAGAGCGTCAATACACTTAAATTCATAACCGGGGTAAATAAAAATATCAGTCCAGCCCTCGCTTTCTTCAATCTTACCTTTGAAAGTACCGACTGACTCAAGAGTGCGACAGCTGGTAGTGCCGACAGCAATAACCCTACCGCCGTTTTTCTTTGTTTCGTTGATAAGATCAGCAGTTTCTTTCGGTAACCAATAATGCTCCGAGTGCATAAGATGAAGTGAAATATCCTCTTCTTTTACAGGACGGAATGTGCCGAGACCAACGTGGAGAGTCACATAACCAATATTTACACCTTTAGCCTGCAGCTTTTCCATAAGCTCTTCGGTAAAGTGAAGTCCAGCTGTGGGCGCTGCTGCAGAGCCGAGTTCTTTGGAATATACAGTCTGATATCGTTCTCCGTTTTCAAGTCTCTCAGTGATATACGGAGGCAGAGGCATCTGACCGATCTGATCAAGTACATTGTAGAAATTACCCTCATAGAAGAATTTAACAAGTCTGTTGCCACCATCAAGTACTTCTTTAACCTCACACTCTAAAAGTCCGTCTGCAAAACTGAACTGAGTACCGGGCTTAGCTCTTTTGCCGGGACCGACAATGCACTCCCAGGTGTCATCACCTTTGTTTGTAAGCAGAAGAAACTCAACCTTTGCACCTGTATCTTTCTTTATACCAAAAAGACGTGCAGGTAAAACACGGGTATTATTGAGTATGAGACAGTCACCGTCGTGAAGCTCATCAAGAATATCATAGAAGTGCTTATGTTCTATTTCACCGGTGCATCTGTCAACAGTCATAAGTCTTGAAGAATCTCTTGGTTCAACGGGATGCTGAGCTATTAATTCTTCAGGTAAATCATAATAAAAATCTGACTTATTCATTAATCTTATCTTTGTCCTTTCAAATTTAAAGAAAACCTTGTAATTTCTCAAAAAAAATAAGAAATATAAATTGACTAATCACAAAATAAGTGATATTATATAAAAGTTATTTTATATTATAGTGCATAATGCTGAATTTA